>CAZGYO010000028.1:0-9402 GCA_964530455.1 uncultured Victivallales bacterium | reverse complement strand
GCCGGAGCCCATGGCCCAGACGGTGGTCTTCCAGGTGGTGAGGTTTTCGGGCATTTCCAGCGGGATTCTTGCAATTCCGTTCCTGTCGGGTTTTACTACGGCCTTCCAGAGGGCGGTATCCGCGAATTTGGTTCTGACATGGGTTGCCCCCGCTATTCCGGCGTCCTCTCCGCCGCCGGCTCCTTCGCCACGCACCTCTGCTTCTGCAACGCCTTCAGCCATAGCCATAGTTTGAGGTGCATCCAGTGACAGAGAGGCATTTTTCATAATCCTCCCCCCGCCGGCGCGCGACTTTTGCGCTCCGCCGAGTCCTCCGAACGTATCGTCTTTACTTTCAAGATAGCCGAAAACGCCGAGATCGCGCATAGGGATTTCGCCTTTTTTCAGCAGGTTGGAGCAGTAACGCTGAAGGCTGGACCGCGTCATCGGGTTATGGTGTCTGCGCCATTTCCAGAAATGCGCCTTTATCTCCGGCACGTTGGATCCACCGCTTATATATTCCACCGACTTGTCGTAGACCGCGATCACGGCTGTCGAGTCGACCGGGTTGCCGAAGAAGTCGCTGATCTTGAGCTCTACATGGGTCTTTTCGCCGGGTTTGTATTTTTCCGCCGGGGTTCCGATCTCCACGTTGAGCACGCGCTTTTCCGGGGGTACGGCCAGCTCCTTCACGGCTGTGTGCACTTTTCCGGCGGCGACAGCCAGCGCCTCCACGAAAAAGTTTGGCATATCCTTTTTGCCAATTTTGATTTCGGCAATCATGGATTTACCCTTCATCTGGACGATCTCCGGCATCAGATAGACCCCGTTGGTCGGCCGGACAAAGAGAAGCACCGTGCTGTCGGGCTGTTCGGCATTGACCATTATCTTCGCGGTCTCGCCGGCGCTGTAGTCGGTCTTATCCGGAATTAGTTCGACAGCCTTGAACCTGTAGTCGCCGAGACCCGCCCGCCATTCGGCATCGGTTCCTCTCACCGTGAATATGTATCCACCCTCAATGCTGCGCCCCCCGCGGTCCGTGACAGTGCAGGAAAGCCGGTACTGGCCTGCTTCGGCCGCGTGGAACTGTTTGACTGCCCTTCCCTCCTCATTGGTGCTGATACTCCATTTTTCCACCTGTTTTTCGATCGGCAGCCCATCTCGATCGTAGCGCAGCTTATAAAGAACGAGTTCGCCTTTGCCCTCCACGGGCTTGTGATCGACTGTGCGCGCGGAAAAACCGGCGTGTACCTGGTCGCCGGCCCTGTAGTACCCGCGGCCGGTCCATGCGTATACACTGAATGGTTTCCTTGCGGCTATAACCCTGCCGGAACCCACTATGGTTCTTCTGGACGCATCGACGACTTCCGCTTTTATCTCGTATTCGTGGTCGCTGTCGCCGTAAAACTCCTTTGCCAGAGACGAATCGATCACTACTTCAAAAACGCCGTCGGCGCCGATCTCGGATTTCTGTTCAAGGACGAGTTCCGGCGGCTCCCTCCGTCGCGGCCACCAGGGGTATACCGGGCATCTGCAACCCCACTTGGACCATCCCGGATACCATTCGGCGTCGGGAACAAACCACCAGTATCCCGGACCGTAAAGCCAGTCCCACGGCATCGGGGCAAACCACCTGGATTCGTACCGTGAACGGGTAACCTTCACCTTGACCTTCGCGTTTGTCACCGGCGCGCCGAAATAGTAGTTCGCCCTCACCTTTGCCGTAATCTTCTCCCCGAGAGCCACGGGTTCGCCTGGAGCCTCAACGCTAACCTCGAACTCCGGTTTCTTGTATTCCTCGACGCGGAAACTACCTCCGCCCTTGTGAAGTATCCCGAGATAGTAGTTTCCGAGAGCCGCGTCGTCCGGGAGGACGTATTCGCCTTCGACACCGCCGAACTCGTCCGCTGTAAGCGCCTTCTTCCACAGTTCCTGCCCGCTGGCGTCATTCATCAGGACCTGGAACATGCGTCCCGTGAAATCCGAACTATTTTCCCGGTCGTATTTGGCATGTCTTACCCAGATTTTGTATTTGACAGTCTGGCCGGGACGATAAACCGGCCTGTCCGTGATCATGAAAACCTTTACCTGGTTGTATTCTGGGTCGTGTACATCGCGGTACCAGACCTTGTCGAATCCGTAGTACGCCGACCTGCCGTCTAAAGTTCTGGCAGTTATCAGCCATCTGTAGCTTCTATCCATGTTGTCAGGTCCGGAAATGAAAACACCACCCCCGCCCGCCGTTCCCTCGAACTCTGTTGTCCTCACATTGTATCTGCGCCCGAAGTTCCAGAGCTTGCGTTCTATCGGATTCTTATCGTACCCGAAGAAGGAAAGCTGTGCTTCCGGCACGGATTTACCCGTCTCGGCGTCGCAGATAAAATAAAGGTCGCTCTGATGCAGGTTTTTCTTGACAATGGCCGTATCGGCTATCCACAGGACGATCCTGCTTTTGTGCCCTCCCGGGACTTCCGCGTCAAGAAGGTAGGCGCCCGGCTTTTCCAGGGGCGCATCGACGGTCACGCGTCTGTCGAAATGTCTCCCGCCCGGATCCAGCGCCTCTGTCCACTTCGCCGCGGCTTCGGCATATACGTACTTGTCTTCGCCGCCGCTGACCAGACGGTAACCGATGTTCTGCAGGCTCACCTTGTCCCATTCGAGTTCTTTCGGGTTGGAACGCAGATATGCCTTCACATCCTGAAGGAGCAGATCCACATCGATTTTTCTTGCCCTGAAAGTCACTTCGGGGGCGTTTCTGTATCTGAAAACGACAATCGGCTTCCTTCCCCGGGAACTGCTGTCGGCCCTCGGATCGAAACAGCCCCAGTTCGCGGTTATCTGTTCGAGCTCTTTACGCCTGTAGTCCCGGGGCCCGGGACCGAAACGCTCTATCAGTTCGGTCCAGTATTCCGCGGCCGTCGAATACTGCCTTCTGTCGGTGTGCAATTTTGCGAGTTTCTCGCCCGAGGACGAAGCATGGCTGTCATCACCCCGGAAAAGTCTTTTGTATATCTGGATATAGTTGAATTCCGCGGGCAGCTCGAAACGCCTTATGCCGGTCGCGAGTTTCGCCATAAACTCGTCGTCACGCAATGTGTGTACAGCGTATGGGCCGGCTTCATCGTTTTCACCGGATTCTGGAGATCGCTTGAAAAAACCCATGTCCGACATCGTCTGGACACCGAACTGTGAGCGCAGGAAATCCGCGAAACGCATTTCAATCGACGCACGGGAGGGCGGATGCGCCTCGGCCGCGGCATTCAGGAGCCAGCGCCATCTCTCGCCGTCGTTCACGGAGTCCGCGAAATTCGCGGGAACATTGTATAGGACGGGATCCCCGTCTTCGTCCACCGGCGCCCCGGAAGAGTCGCGCCGGTAATAGTAGCGCCCGTATCCCGGCTCGTAGTCTGGAAGACTGCCAAGGTCCACGAGGTACTGAAGTCTCCAGGCCTGGCTGTAACCCCGGCCTGCAAGCAGAATGTCGGCAAAACGCAGGTAGAAATCGCTTTTTTCCGAAGCTTCGGCATTTTTCTTCACGATAGGCATCGCCTGCCTGAAGAGCTGCATGGCCCTTACGCGGTCCCGTTCGCGGCTGTTTACGACTTTGCCGCCGCCCCTGTGATGTCCGCGTTCAAACTCTCCGGCGATCATAAACCCGTAGTTTGTGCCCCGGAAATAGCTCTCGGCTACAGCAATCAGAAGTTGCCAGTTGTCTCCATGACGTTTTACCGTTTTTTCGCGGAACTCGTCGAGTTCCTTGACACGGTTAAGATTGCTGATACAATGAACTGAATTCAGAAATGCGTCTCTGAGTTGAACCGGATTCTTCATTTTTATTTCGAAAAGAAGTTTCCTGTGCAGATCCAACGCCTCCGCGAAGTTCCCCTCACGCTGCAACTTCATAGCCTTCTCCAAGAGTTCACCGGGCTCGGAATCTGATTGATTATCCGGCGCTGCCCCGATTAGGAACAAGAGCGCTATAAACGACAGTGCGCGCAATGACCTGGACATCTGTATCCTCCTGTTTTTGTTTTGTGTCCTCGTATATACAGACGAGTCAACGGACCGAATATTAGACCGCAGCTTTCATAAAGAGCCAATTTCAAGACTCTCCGTGGTCGTACATATTCAGTCAACCACGTCGGGGTCGGGGCTGAGACACTCGAAGACTGTCCGGTACTGACCCGAGCAAACGGGGTTTACTGAATATGTACCCGTGGTCACTTGGATGCGAGGCCGCTTGTTTCACGATACGGCAGCTTCCTTTTGCGCGCGCCCGCCCTTTCGCGGGAAATCGTGGTCAGGGCGCCTTGTCTTCTTCTGTCTCCGCGTCAGCCGAGCAGCATCCGGGGCCGTGCCTGCAGTTGTCGCAGCCTTCATCCTTTCCCGTTGCCAGACGCCAGATCTTAACGACAAAGAAAACCGCGGCGCCAAACACAATAAGCCACGCTATTATCTTTCCTGTCATTTGCTTACCTCCGACTCTAACCCCGTTTTTTCATGAAATAACGGGGCTAATGCTCAGCCCGCAAAAAGCAGGCCTATCTGATATACGGCGACAGCGAGAATATATCCAAGAACCGTCTGGTACCCCGTTGAAAAAAGGGCCCACTTCAAGGATCTCGTCTCCCTGTATATGACCGCAATCGTCACGAAACACGGCGCGTACACCATAACAAAAAGCATCATCGCGAATGCCCGCAACGGATTCCAGCCGGGGTCTTCCGAGATATGCTTTGAAAGCGATTTTGATTCTTCCGGATCGACCTCTCCCATCGAATACGCGGTTCCGAGAGTTCCCACGACCACTTCTTTCGCCGCAAAACCGCCTATCAGCGCGATGTTCTCCCTCCATCCGAAACCAGCCATGCGGCCCGGAACTTCGAGGATCCGGCCTATCCTTCCGGCAACAGAGTTCTCAAGCTCCTCGCTGGCCTGACGGCGCCGGATATCACTGGCAAGCTCCTTGGTCGCCGCCGATTCTGCCGCCTGGTCGTAGTATTCCGTTCTCTCCTCCGGAAGCCGCGGATAAAACATCAAAGCCCAGAGAACAACATTCACCGCGAGTATTATCGTGCCGGCCTTCTTCATGTACATCCAGGTCCGATACCAGGTATGAATCAAAATGCCCCGGAGTGTCGGCATGTGATATACCGGAAGCTCCATCACGAAAGGTGTCTGCTCGCCCTTGATAATGAACTTGCGGAGCATCCACGCCGAAAAAAGAGCGACAATCCATGATATCAGCCAGAGCAGGAACATCATCCCACCTTCACTCCTGGTAAAAAACGCGCTGATGAACATTGCATAGACAGGCATCTTCGCCCCGCAGTTCATAATCGGCACGACAAGAATCGTCACAAGCCTGTCCTTTTCCTCACGCAGAGTGCGCGTCGCCATCACTCCGGGAACTGCGCAGCCGCCGGCTCCCAGCCCCCCGGACACAATCATGGCGAGAACCGATTTTCCCTGCAAGCCGAAAGCACGCAGAATCCGGTCCATCAGAAATGCCACACGCGCTATGTATCCGCTGTCTTCAAGCAAGGCTATGAAAAAAAACATCACGAATATGAGCGGGACAAAGCCCATGACCCCTCCAACACCTCCGATAATCCCGTCTTTTATCAGCGAGAGAAGCGTCTCATTACCTATAAAACCGGAAGCCACATGGCCGAGTGCATTGAAAAACATGCCGAACAAATCCACGGGGCTGACCCATTTCCCGTTGAACAGGGGAATCCAGGTCCACCCGGCGGATATCCTGAAAACGGCAACGAAAAGAAGGTAGACTACGAGCCCGAGAATAATCGGGCCGAAAAACCGGTTGCAGACTACCGCGTCTATTTTTTCTGTTATGTGGCGCTTTAGCTCCTCGGCCATCTCCGTGCATCCCCTGGCTGCGCCGGAGGCGAATCCGTACCTCGACTCTATCACGCAGACGGACGCATCCTCCTCGGAATGCACCTGTACCCGGTGGCGGGCATTGTCGAGAGCGCGATTCACGGATTCGGGATTGCCGGCTTCCTCAAGCCTGCGCAAAACTTCCTCGTCCTGTTCCAGAAGCTTTATCGCGAACCAGCGTGCAGGACTTTTCCCGAGAATTTCCGAATGCTTTTCAAGTTCCTTCTCGAGGTCCTGAACGGCATACTGCAGTTCGTGGGATAAAGGTATAGGCTTGGGCTTTATCCCTTTCTCTACGGTCTCGATACATGCCTTCTTCAATTCCTCGACGCCGCGCCTCTTGCTCCCTACAGTCGGGACCACCTTGACGCCGAGTATGTCGCTGAGTTTTCGGGGATCAACATGAAGGCCCTTCTTTTCAGCAATATCTACCATATTCAGCGCTATCACTATCGGGATTCCCAGTTCAATGAATTGCGCCGTCAGATACAGGTTCCGCTCAAGATTGCTCGAATCCACCACGTCGACAAGTACGTCGGGATGCTCCTGGAGTATAAAGTTCCTCGCAACTATCTCTTCCTGCGAGTATGCCGTAAGAGAATAAGTTCCGGGCAGATCGAAAACCCTTACCTCCTCACCATCAAAACGACTCTTCCCCTCGAAAAATTCCACCGTCACGCCCGGATAGTTCCCTACGCTCTGCCTGTGCCCCGTAAGGTTGTTGAAAATACAGGTCTTGCCTGAATTAGGATTCCCGGCTATCGCGATTCTGTACATTTGCTTATGCCCCCGATTTGCTCTGCCTTTTCAACCTGTATCATCCGACCTTCCGCCACCCTCAATGCAAGAGCATATCCCTTTACAACGATCTCAATCGGATCCCTTAAAGGAGCGTAGCGGATTACCTTCAATTCAGTGCCCCGGGTAATCCCCATGCCAAGAAGACGTTGCCGCAATGCCGCTGAACCGCCCCGGATGGTTTTAACGCGGACCGTGTCACCCTCGACAGCATCTGCAAGGGTCAAGACACGGGGCTCGTCATAATGTTCTTTGTCCAGGTGGACCAGAATCTTTCCGGCCATCCCGTGACCGAGAGCTATGCGGCTTTCATTGGCAACAACACAGACGGGCCCCCCGGAATCCGATACCATGCGTACACGAACCCCCTCCCGAAGGCCCATGTCCGATAAACGCCTCTCCATCCCTATCCCGGCAAGATAGCTCTTTACTATCCCTTCTTCCCCGGGACTCAACGACGAAAGAGGCCTGATTCCTTTTTCAGCTTTTCCCATGTCCAGACCATATTTGTATTCAATTTTTCAGTCTATGCTCGTACAATTAGGTCTCCCTAACTAAAAAGTCAAACAAAAATAGAATTTTTTTCGCAAAATTTCCAATTTCAATGAAATCGGCTCATGAAACAGATGCCTGAACAGTTGAACTTTCAGCAGAACGAGTTATTTTCAATGCACCAATCGACAAAACGCCAACGTAGCTCAGTTGGTAGAGCAGGTCATTCGTAATGATCAGGTCGGCGGTTCGAATCCGCCCGTTGGCTCCAGCTTTCACATGAAACATACGGGTTAAGAACCGCGATCTTTGTCGATTTCCGTGCCGGACTGCGGCTTGGCGAAGTAGTAACGCTCAAAAAATCAGCCTGATCCGGGTTGAAGATATGCTTTCAGTGAATTTTGCCAGTGCGGGCGTTGAAAATCGAGGAGCCGATCGATCCTGGAACAGTCGAATCTGGAGTTCAGGGGTCTTTTGGCGGGGGTATGCGACTCGATCGAAGAACAGGGCTCACAGATAAGATCCTGTCCGGTGTACTCTATTATGTAGCGGGCGACTTCGTAACGGCTCGCGTATCCTTTGCAGGCGAAATGAAAGAGTCCCTGGGCTTTTTTGCCGAGCAGGCAGAGAATTGCCCGGGACACGTCCGAGACACTTGTGGGGGACCCCACCTGGTCGTCGACGACTCTCAATGGATTTCCCGCTTCGCAAAGTTCCAGTATCTTTGAGACGAAGTTGGATCCGTTCGCGCCGTAAGTCCATTCGACGCGCAGAACGGCGTGGGGGACGCGCGAGTCAAGTAGAAGTTTTTCTCCCTGGGCTTTGCTCATGCCGTAAACTCCCAGCGGGGCCGGTTCAGCATCCTCGTTCAGAGGAGTCTCCGATTCGTCTCCGAAAACGAAATCCGTGCTTATATGCAGAAGCCGCTTGTTTACGGCGGCCGAAAGTTCAGCGAGCCGCCCAACGGCTTCCGAGTTGACCGCGAAACATCTTTCAGAATCGTTTTCGGCTCCGTCGACATCGGTGTAAGCCGCGCAGTTCACGATCAGATCAGCCGAATCGACAGCTTTCTTCAGGTCTCCGGGACGAGTGATGTCCCATTCAGGCAGGTCAAATCCCAGTACGGAATACCCGCTTCGTTCCGCATGCAGACGAAATTCGGTTCCAAGCATTCCTGAGGCGCCGAGTATGGCCAGGTTTTGTTTCATTGGTTAATTTGTGTCATGAGATTTGCATTTTTCCTGAAACGACCTGGCTGATCAGTTCTCCCTGGCTATCTGAAAAAGGTATTGTCCGTAGGGATTATTCTGCATTGTCTTTGCGATCTTCATAACCTGTTCGACGGAGATATATCCCTTGTTCAGGGCTATCTCTTCGATGCAGGAAATCTTAAGTCCCGTCCTTTTTTCGATAGTCTCGACGAAAGCGGACGCCTCGTGCAGAGAATCGTGTGTTCCAGTGTCCAGCCACGCGAAACCGCGGTCCAGCTGTTCCACGTAAAGCTCTCCCCAGTCCATGTACTGCCTGTTAACGTCTGTGATTTCAAGTTCACCGCGTGCCGAAGGCTTAATGCCTCTGGCGATTTCGACCACGCGACTGTCATAAAAATACAGGCCGGGAACGGCAAAGTTTGATTTCGGTCTGGGCGGCTTTTCCTCGAGGGTAACCGCTTTTCCGCTTTTATCGAATTCCACAACCCCGTATCGCTGGGGATCGTGTACGGGACAGGCCAATATTGTGGCGCCGGACGAACGCCCCACCGCCGATTCAAGTATTCCGGTAAAGTGCATGCCGTAAAAAATATTGTCCCCAAGAACCATAGCCACCTTGTCGCCGCCTATGAAATCAGCCCCGAGAACGAATGCCTGGGCAAGACCTTCCGGTCTCGGCTGTTCGGTATAGGAAAATTTCAGTCCAAGTTCGCTGCCGTCACCCAGAAGCTTTCTGAAAAGTGGCAGATCGCGGGGCGTGCTGATAACAAGAATGTCGCGTATCCCCGCAAGCATCAAGGTCGAAAGAGGGTAGTAGATCATCGGCTTGTCGTATACAGGGAGAATCTGTTTGCTGACAGCTCTCGTAAGCGGATGAAGCCGTGTTCCGCTGCCGCCGGCCAAAATTATACCTTTCATGGGATATGCCTCTTTGTTTCATTAAAATACTTAAAAGTTATTTTTAAATTTTTGAGCCAATTTCAAAACTCTCCGTGGCCGCGCGGCCTGCCATTTTGGATGC
>CAZGYO010000027.1:0-12149 GCA_964530455.1 uncultured Victivallales bacterium | reverse complement strand
AGTTTGATGTAAAAGAATATCTTCTGCCGGGAACGAACAGGATTGAGATCATCTTCGAATCCGTAATTCCCCGGATAAGTGAACTCGACGCCGAACGCCATCTCCAGTCGCCGAAATCGGCGCCGCACTTTGCCGACGGCAAACCCTGGGTTCGCAAGGAGCAGTGCAACTTCGGCTGGGACTGGGGGCCGTCCATAATAGGCTGTGGGATATTGCGTGAAATCAATCTCTCTGCGTGGAGCAGAGCCCGATTGGCGGATCTCCACGTATGCCAGAAACACCGAAAAAAAAGGGTAATCCTTGACGGGGATGTCGAGATTTCCAGCCCGGGAAACTTTGATGTCGAAATTGACGTGCTGTTCAAAGGCAAAACCGCGGCCTCCGCGCAGCTCGCGGGCAATAAAGGGCGGACGCGTAATTTTCGGGCGGTGATTGAAGATCCTGAACTCTGGTGGCCCGCGGAAATGGGCGACCAGTCTCTGTATACCGTC
Organism: uncultured Victivallales bacterium; assembly: GCA_964530455.1. Classification (GTDB taxonomy): domain Bacteria; phylum Verrucomicrobiota; class Lentisphaeria; order Victivallales; family CAZGYO01; genus CAZGYO01. Next base: position 11,658 of record CAZGYO010000027.1, on the reverse strand, counting down.
CGAGCCCGTCTCCTGGACAGGACCGGCGCCGAACTCGACCGCATTGAAAAAAGAATAGGCCTGCGCAGGCTTGAACTCAGGCAGAAAAAGGACAGATGGGGGAAATCCTTTGAATTCACCGCCAACGGGGTTCCTTTTTTCGCAAAGGGTTCCAACTGGATACCTGTCGACGCGTACATAAAACCTCAGTCACCGGAGCGTTACCGCCTTCTTCTTCAGTCGGCGGCGGACGCGCATATGAACATGATCCGCGTCTGGGGAGGAGGGATATACGAGGACGATATCTTCTACGATATCTGCGACGAACTCGGAATATGCGTGTGGCAGGATTTCATGTTCGCCTGTTCCGCCTATCCGGCTGACAGGGAAGATTTCACGCAAAACGTCCGCCGCGAGGTGATAGACCAGGTAAAAAGGCTCAGGCACCACGCATCGATAGCGCTCTGGTGCGGAAACAATGAACTGGAAATGTGTGCGACGAGTTTCAAAGCGAAGACGGATTGGCCTAAGATGCCGGCAAAATATTACAAAAAGCTTTTCGACGGGCTCATCCCGTCTATTTTGAAAAAACTTGACCCGGAAAGGGACTACTGGCCCTCAAGTCCGCATAGCCCTGTCGGGGGAGCGGGAAGATCGGACCACTCAAACCCGGAAATGGGCGATGCGCATCTCTGGGCTGTCTGGCACGGACGCCAGCCGTTTGAATGGTACAGGAGTTCTTTCCATCGCTTCTGCAGCGAGTTCGGGTTCCAGAGTTTCCCCGAGCCGAAAACGGTCTATTCCTATACCGAACCAGGTGATAGAAATATAAGCAGCAGAATAATGGAGCATCATCAGCGCAGCCGCGGGGGAAACTCGCTGATCATGGAGTATATGCTGAGCTGGTTTCCAATGCCGTGCGGGTTCGCAAACACTCTGTGGATGACGCAGATCCTCCAGGGGATGTCGATAAGCTATGCTGTCGAGCACTGGCGCCGCTGCATGCCCAGGTGCATGGGCGCGCTGTACTGGCAGCTCAACGACTGCTGGCCCGTCGCCAGCTGGGCGTCCATTGACTATTTCGGCCGCTGGAAAGCGCTGCACTATATGGCGAAACGTTTTTTCGCTCCGAAAATGGTCTCAGTCCTGGAAAACGAGGAAAAGGGAAAGATGGAAATCCACATAGTAAACGACGATGCCGAGGCTTTTGATGCTCGCTTGGAATGGACTCTGACGGACGTGGCCGGCAAGGTTCTGGACGAAGGAAAAACAGGAAGCAGGATCGCTGCCCACCGTGCCAAGCGTGTGAAAACGCTTGACCTGAACCGCGAAATTCGCGAGAACGGTATTCACAACCTGCTGCTCTGGGTTGAGTTAAAACACAAAAGGAAATGTGTTTCAAGGGCTCTGGGGGCATTTCGAAAACCGAAATCCATGGATCTGCGCGACCCGAAACTGAAGACCGAGATCGGGCGCGCGGACAAAAACTCCTTTGAAGTCAGAATAAGTTCTGAACATACCGCGCTCTTCGTGTTCCTGGATATGGAGGGAACCGACGCCGCCTTTTCAGACAACTTCATCCACGTAAGACCCGGCACAAGCGAAATAATCACCGTGACACCGGCTGAAAAAATGACGCTCCAAAATTTCAGGTCTGTTATCAGAGCGGCAAGCCTCTACCACCTGACCTGAGTCCCGCTCGGAAATCTGCCTCTGAGCCAATTTTACGGATTCAGGGATTATACAACTTACGATATCATGCCATCAGAGCATATTTATCGGGATCGGATAAAAACACGGTTTTTTCCCATTCCCTGACGGTATGGATAAAGATTTCGGGATTTTCATTGAAGACCGGATCAATTTTTTCAAGTTGTATAAATATTTTCCACGCGTCCAGCACGGGAATCCTCGGATAGCGTCCGGGATATTCGCGTTCGCAGAAGTGAATAAACTTCAGGGTGCGAAACGCGTCGAACCAGGTATGGAACGATCTGCGAAGAGCCTGGTCGGAGTCACGCGAATTTCGCAGGATCTTTTCCCAGGTCCGCGGGAATCCGTGTTTTTCCAGGAAAGCGGAAACTGGTTTCTCAGGCGAGCCCTGGCAAGGTCTTTGCTTTTTGAGTGCATCCAGCGAAAGTGACGAAAGGAACTTTTTCAGGAGCAGGAATATTTCAGGGTTATATGTTACGGCTTTATCCTGGTTTTTTTCGAATTCCGCGACTTTCGGTCCGGTCCCGAAGGGTACACGGTCGGAGGGCCTTGCGGAAGGGTAAACCCGCGCCTGGCTACAGCGACCGATACTGCCGATTTTTCTCAGCGCCTGCATGAAATAGAAGTCCTCGCCACCGTTTCTTCTTCTCATACCGCCGGCTTTCACGTATGCCCCGGCACGGCAGTTCATGGCCGAACCCAGGCTGTGGTACGCGTACGGCGACCCCGCTGCGGAGAGTCCCGCAACGTAGTATCGCATAATCAGTTCATACAGAGCTATCGCCCTTCTTCTCCGCGGATCGGCGCCTCCGCGGTGCGCGAATTCCGCGACCGCGCCGACCGCGTCCGGATTCGCTGCGTAAAACTCGAAAACCGCTTTAAGAAACCCTTTCGACACCGTTGTGTCCGCGTCTAGACATATCAGCAGCGCATCGTCGCCGGGACCAAGATATTCCAATGCGGCGTCCATTCCGGCCTTTCTCGCGCCGCCCACGCCTTCATCGGCGGGTATTTCCCTGCCTCGCGCAACGGCATCGACAACAGCAATGCAAAGGCCGTTTAATTGTGAATTCCGCAGATATTCGAGAAGCATCAGGTTCTCTTCCACGAGTTTCGGCGCGCACGATTCCGGCGGCGGGTTGTTTACCACGACCACAACTAGAGTGCGCGCGAGCGCGGAGTGGTCATTGTCCGACAGGCTGGAAAGCGTCTCCCTGAGAAAACCGTTTTCCCGGCAGGCCGGGATGACAATCGCGGCTTCGAAACCGCCTTTCGCCGGCGCGGCGCCGCTAAACTCGAGCGATCTGGAAAGATCCTGTTTAAGTATATATTTCTCAAAAAGCGGATGCATGATATCTCCGACGCGGCCAAGCTGATTTATTCGAGCCAGTTTCAAAACTCCGCCGACGCACAGGCAGGCGATCACGGAGAGTTTTGAAATTGGCTCTCATGAATTGAATTTAATACTTGAAAAGACGCAGTCAAAGCCGAACATTTAAAAATGCCGCTTGTCTAAAATTTATCGACGAGACCAGGGAAATAAAAAAGAGGATGTCAATATGGACCAGAACGAACTCAATGCTCTCCAGAAAAAGATCGCCGCGGCCTCTGCCTTTATCAAACCGCTGAAAACGGAGATGGGGCGCGTTATCGTTGGCCAGGAAAAGCTTTTGAACAGCATGATAAGGGCGCTCATTGCCGACGGCCATATTCTTCTGGAGGGTCTTCCGGGACTCGCCAAAACACTCGCTGTAAAGACACTGTCGCAGGCGTTGGACGGTTCGTTTTCCCGGATACAGTTCACGCCGGATCTTCTGCCGGCGGATCTGACCGGAACCAGCATCTACAACGCGAAGGAACATAGTTTCAGTGTGAAAAAGGGCCCCGTATTCGCCAACATCGTGCTGGCCGACGAGATAAACCGGGCTCCCGCAAAGGTCCAGAGCGCGCTTCTGGAATCAATGCAGGAAAAGCAGGTGACGATCGGTGGCGAGCAGCACATTCTGCCCGAACCCTTTCTGGTGATGGCGACGCAGAACCCGATAGAGCATGAGGGGACGTACCCGCTTCCGGAAGCGCAGGTGGATCGTTTCATGTTCAAGCTCAGCATCGGCTACCCCAGCCGGAGCGAGGAGAAGCTTATCGTGGAAAGGATGGGGCACCCTGACATGAAGCCGGCGGCTGTTCCGGTCGCCGGCCTTGAAGACGTGGCCAGGGCCAGGGAGTGGGTGGACAAAGTCTATATGGACGACAAGGTAGTCGACTATATCATGGATATAATCCTGGCGAGCCGTCCAGACCGGCACGACCAGCTATCCGACAGGCAGTCCTCGGCAAATCTCGGGGAACTCTCTTCCCTGATACAATACGGAGCATCGCCCAGGGCGGCGATCATGGTCTTTCTGGCTGCGAAATCCGCGGCGTTCATGGACGGCCGCGCGTATGTCGTTCCCCAGGACGTCAAGGATGTGGCGCCGGACGTACTGCGCCACCGGCTGATTCTCAGCTACGAGGCGGAAGCCGAGGAACTTGTTCCGGAAGATATCATATCCAGGATACTGGACGAACTCAGGACTCCGTGACATGCTTCCGGTAGAACTGATAAAGAGGGTGCGCCAGATAGAGATAAGGACCCGCCGCGTGGTCGACGAAATCACGGCGGGAGCATACCATAGCGTATTCAAGGGGCGCGGAATAGAATTCGACGAAGTGCGTGAATACACGACGGACGACGATGTGAGAGACATCGACTGGAACGTGACCGCCCGCATGGGTTCCCCTTACATAAAGCAGTACGTCGAGGAAAGGGAACTGACCGTTATTTTCGCTGTTGACGTCTCGGCCTCCGGCTCTTTCGGGAGCGCTGACAGCGAAAAGCGTGAAAAGGCGATAGAACTGGCAGCGCTGATGGCTTTCAGCGCGATACGGAACCAGGACAAGGTGGGGACAATATTTTTCTCTGACAGGATAGAGTTCCACCTGAGCCCCAGGTCGGGGAGGAAACACGGTCTTCGGCTCGTGCGAGAGATGCTTGCCAGGGAACCCGAATCGCCGGGGACGGACATCTCCCTTTGCCTTGACCATCTGATGCATACCGTGCCGCGCCGAGCCGTGGTGTTTCTCATAAGCGATTTTCTCGACGACAAGGACTTCTCCCGGTCTATGCGTATCGCGAACCGCCGTCACGACGTGATTGCCGTGCGGATATTGGATCCGCACGAGGAGGAGTGGCCGAAGACGGGGCCGGTATACGTGGAGGACTCCGAAACGGGGGAACAGCTTCTTTTCCCGGGCACGGAAGGCCGGATACGGGCGTATTCCGAATCCGCTTCCGAAATCCACGGGCGGAACGAGCGGATATGCAGGCGAGCCGGGGTCGACATGATAGACATCCGTTGCGGCGAAGACACTCTTAAACCCGTGGCCGAATTCTTCAGGAAACGATCATCAAGAAAGAACCGCTGAAAGCCTGCAGGGGCAGAAATTATGGCAAGTATATCGAAAATGAAGATGTTTATTGCGGCCCTGTTTATATCCGCCGCAACAGTGGCGAGCGTTGTGGCGCTCGAATACTTCTCTGTGCTGAAAGAGGATCCCCCGCTCTCTTCGGCCGTTCTGACCCTGATCCCCGAATCCGGAAAACTCCGGCTCGGGTCAAAACTCGAGATCCGCGGTGAATTCAGGCTTCCGTGGCACCGCCGCCCGCTCAAGGTGTCGGAGCCCCGGCTGCCAAAAGGATGGCAGTTCGTCGCCCCACCGGTTTTAAGCAGGAAATCTCTTCGCTGGGGCTATAGCACATGGGAGATGAGAACCTTGCTCCAGCCCTACCGTCAGGAAGCTCTGGAAGACATGAGTTTTAGTGTCCGCATCTCGGATTCAAAAAAGTATGAAGGCGAAAATGTGCTGTTTGAAATACCAGATGTGGAGGTGCGCGGGCTCGAAACCGACTCCGACAGACTCAGCATATCCGGGACTGTCAGTCCCGGCCTTTTTGAGAGATTACTTCGCCGGCCGTGGTTCTGGCCGGCCGTCGGAATCATCTTGATCCTGACAGTAGCGGCGGCGGCGCTGCTTGTGCTCCTTATAAGAAAACTGCGGGATTCGCAAAAGCATGAACCTTCCGCGTCGGAAAAAGCGCTTGCGAAACTCGCGGAACTCAGGGGGGAACTGCGTAATTCGCGGATTACCGCGCAGGCGGGGGTGGCCGAGCTGAGCGATATTGTAAGGGGCTTTCTGGAGGATATCCTGCTCGTGCGGGTTCCGGGACAGACCACCACCGAATTTCTCGGCAGGCTGCGGGAGACGGGCGGCGGACTCAGGAAAATTCACAGGGATTTCCTGGACGAATTCATGCGTTCCGCGGATCTCGTGAAGTTTGCTGGATTCCCCGCTGACATCGAACACCTGCTTGACGCCGCGGACAAGGCGGAACAGCTTTTCAGGGTTCCGGGCGAAGACGCCGATGAAACCGGAGGTGCTGGACAATGAACTTCGCGCAACCATGGTTCTTTCTGCTCTACATCCCGTACGCGCTTCTCGCGGTCCTCGCTTTCCGGTACAGGAGACCTTCGCTGAGGATTCCCTCTGTCAAACCCTTCCGCAAATCCGGCGCGGCGGGAAAGAAGTTTTTCCTCAACTATGTACCCATATTGATTCCCCTGCTTGCGCTTGCACTGCTTATACTCGCAATGAGCAGGCCCCGGCGGGGAATAGAGGAACTCAGGCAGAAAGTCGAGGGCATCGACATTATGCTTGTCCTTGACATTTCCGGAAGCATGAAGGCCATTGACATTCCTGACTCGTACAGGACGCGGGAGCAACTTGAAAAAGCTCTGCGGGAAGGAGATATTAAAACCAGAATAGAGGTCGCCCGGGAGGAGATCAGAAAATTTGTGGAAAAGCGCCCGAACGACCGCATAGGACTGCTGGTCTTTGCCCCCCTGCCCTATTTGGCATGTCCGCCGACACTCGACCATCCGTGGCTTCTCGAAAACCTCGACAAGATGAAACCGGGCGACATCGGCGACGCAACCGCACTGGCCTCCCCCATCGCAACGGCAACCCACCGCCTTAAGGACTCTGAATCGAAAAGACGGATCGTGGTACTGTTCACCGACGGCAAAAACAACGTGACCGACAGCATCACACCTCTGCAGGCCGCGAAAATAGCAAAGACCTTCGATGTGACGGTCTACACAGTTGGAATAGGCAGCAAGAACGCTTTCATGCTGCGTGAAACACCCTTTGGCCGAATGCTCGACCCCTTTGCCCAGGAATTCGATTCCGGCGTTCTGAAAAAAATAGCGGAGATAGGTGAAGGCCGATACTACGCGGCCAGGGACGCGAAAAGCCTTGAGGAATCAATGGAGGAGATCGACAGACTGGAAAAGACCAGCCTGGATGCGCCAGTATACATGGAATACCGCGAATTCGCCTGGCCTCTTGTGCTCGCGTCGCTGTTTCTGCTTTTCACGGCCTTTGTTCTCGAGCACAGCATCTTTCTGAAGATTCCGTGATTGGGGCAATCCAGTTTCAAAACTACGCCCCCAAACCTTTCTCTTTTTGCGCGAATACAGCGCCTGCCTGAGCAACTACGCTCGCAGTCAGGCCATGCTACGGACGGCTGATCGCCGCCGCTGATCTCTGACGTTCGCACGAGAGAATAGGAAGACCGATTCCACCACGAAGATCACGAAGGAGGCAGTTGCGTCTTGATGCCTCGCTGCTACAGCACACTGGCTTTGTGAAATATACGGATTACTCCTTGAACGCGGTCTGAGTCAATGCTATGTTAAGGTTTCGTTAAAACTAACTGTTTTTTCAGGAGAAACGGATCAGGGCGGGAATTATTGAATCCGGCTCGGATCCGAAAGCAGCTTTCGGGAGATAGCCTTTCAGCCGGGCCGGCAGTCAGTCAAGTATATGTTCAGTGAACCACGTCGGGGTCGGGACCCCGGGCAAACGCAATGACATGAATGGAGGACTATGCGCAGCTATCTATTGTCGATACTTCTTTTAAGTTCAGTTTTTTCCTTTCACAGCTTCCGCTCGGATGCCGCCGCTGAAGACTCGATGCTCCTGCTTGGCACGGACGCCGGAATCTTTGACGGTATAGCGGTATCCGGCGGTGATAAAGACTACCTGGTCACTTCCCAGCAGAATCTTATCGGTTCCGGGAGAAGACTTGACGTCCGGGATTCTTCCGGAAAGAAAGTGGAAGTCGATCCGGACGGGCTGGAACTGTCCGACAAACGAGATATTGCCAGGATACCCCTGAAAAATCCATTCCCAGGCGCACTGAAACCCGGCAAAATGCCGGGACACGGCTCGGAACTAAGGGCACTGTCAATGACAAACGCTGACCGTGAAAAATGCTCACTTAAAACAGCTGAACTTAAGGCGCGCGCTTTCGGCGTACGCTCGGTCGAATTAAAAGGCGAACTCGACCCGGGTTTTTCCGGCGCGATACTGGCCGATGCGGATTCGTCTTTTCTCGGGCTGGTCTCCGAAACTCCCTACACGATAAAGACTGGAACCGACTACATCGACTATACGGGAAAGATTGTGCCTTCCGAAAAGTTTATAGGTTTTATATACGACGAAAAAATTGAATGGAGAAATATCCGCCTCAGGGAACTGTCCGGGGTGACCGCCGCCCTCCACAACGTCAGGGATACCACCGTACTGGGCAGATATATCGCGGTAGCGAATGCCTGGTGTATAAACCCCTACACGAAACTCGACTTCAAGGAAAACGAGGTCCCGGACAGTATGTCCTCCTTTCTCGAGGCTCAAAACCGCTATGTGGACCGTTACCCGAAATATCTTGCCCAGATTGAGGAGGATTACAAACATTACCAGTCCATCGCCAAATCTCTAAGGGACAAAAAGCAGGCTGAATCCGTACGGCTTGCCAGCTTTTTCAAGACCTATTCGCTTTCGCTCGAAACCAGTTATCCGAGTACTTACATGGAAAAGCTTGCCGGACTTTACCGGCGTGAAATCGACAAGTACGAAAACACCGTAACAGCGCGCGGGATATTCATCGGGGCGTCCTGGCCCACAGTCATCGACAGCGACAGCAAGAACCTGGTCGAACAGATCGAGGAAGACATCATAAAGGAAGAGGAACGGCGTAAAAAAATGGAGGAGGCAAGAAAGAAGAAGGAAAGAGAAAAGAGGAAGCGGGAAAAGGAAGAGGCCAAAAAGGGCGCTGACAAGAAAGACAAGGGTGACAACTGATGATTTCCAGATACAGATTTTGGATAAAACGTTTTCTGCCGGCGCTTTCAATTCTTTTCTGCGGTTTTCTGTGCGCAATGGCCTCACAGGCGGCCGACTCAGACGAAATCAGCCGTTTCCTGATATTTATTGATACGGGTTCGGCAATGAAGCCGGGAGTGATAGTCGAAGAGGGTGGAACAAGTTATGTCCTTACTTCCCAGCCCGCCCTTTATGCCGTAAAAGGATTTACTCTGGAAACCTTCAACGGCGATGAACTGACGCCGTCGTCCCTGGAGGTCCCGGATACCGGGAGTCCGCTGCTCAGGATCGGGATTAAAGAGAAAGTTCCGGGTATTCAGCAATATGAAGACGGCAGGATAAGGAATGCGTATATTTACAGTGTAGACCCTGTTCACGGGACCGTGAACCCGGAGCAAGGACGATTCCGGAAGGATTCCCTGTCATTCAAGGCTCCTTATTCACCGTCTTTCGACGGGTCCCCGGTAATTACCGAAAATTGCGAACTCCTGGCTGTGGCGGCGATGAGAGGTCTTCCGCCGGGAATCGCGTCATGGGTCCGCGACGGGATCAAGACGTTTCCGGAAAAAGGCATAGAAGCGCATCCGGTTTCCGGGATCACGTGGAAAGAGGTGTCATGGAACAGGTTTTCTGAAGCCTCGGAAGTCTATATGGAAAGCACAAGGTTTACTGTCGTCTTCAGGAAAACCCTGCAGAAATGGATGGAGAACCCCGCCAGAGTTATGGAAAACAGCCACGACCATCCAATGCGGAAATGGATCGAGCTTGCAAACGAGACCGCGTACCAGGTGCCGGTTACGATTCAGGAGTTCAAGGACAGCATAGGTAAAAACAGTAAATCAGGCATGAAAAAATCCAAGAGAAACGTTTCGGCCTTCAAGTTGAAGCGTGTCCTTACCGGACTCTACAAACGGCTTTACATGAGCTTAAGCTCGGAATCGAAAAAGACGGGCGGCTATGTGGGACATTCGGGCGCGGATTTTCTCGACAACGAACTCGCCATGCTGTGCCGTCTGCAGGAGAGAGCTTATGATGTGCTGTTCGAACGCAAAGAGGTGCTGATGAATACGGACAACATTTTTAAGTATAAAGCTACCAAGAATTTCTCGAAAGAAAAAGAATCTAGAACGAAAGGGATGAATGTGCCTTTCGTAAAACCGGAATCCGACGAAGATAATAACGGCAAAAAAGAATAAATCGGGCTGGTTTTGAAACCGGCTCACTCAAAAGGAGTTACGAAATGCCTGAATTTTGCAGCCCATTCACAGGATTGGCAAGGAGAGACGGAAAAATCAGCGACGAGGAGCTCGTCAGGGCGATTCGTTTCATGATTGCGGCTGAGTACGAGGCGATACAGCTTTACATGCAGTTGGCCGAATCGACAGACAACAAGCTTGCTATAGAGGTATTAAAGGACATCGCGGACGAGGAGCGTGTGCATGCGGGTGAATTTTTGCGTCTGCTCAGAGAGCTGGCCCCCGACGAAGAAAAGTTCTACGCGGAAGGAGCGGAGGAGGTAGAAGAGGAGATCGGAGAGGTAAATGACGCATAAAGAACGCTTTCTCGCCGCGCTTGAAAACCGTTCCGTAGACATGCACCCGCGCGGCGACGAACTCTGGACTGATACAAAAAAGAAATATGTCAAAGAAGGGTTCATGGACGAAGACGAGGATGAGGCATCCCATTTCGACATGAGTTTCCGCCGGGCCGGCTGGATCAATAGTGTGGGCGACATGGATTTCGAGGAGCGTATTATCGAGGAGGATGAGAGCACGAAGCTTGTCCTGAACGGGAACGGGGCCAGGCTCCGCTACTGGAAAAACGCTACGGGCACCCCGGAACATCTAGGGTTTTCCGTACAGGACAGAAAGACCTGGGACGAACTCATCAAGCCGCACCTTCTGCAAACGGACGAACGCCGTATACCTTTCGATGACTACCGCGAAGAAAAACGGAAAGCCGGTGATGAAAACCGCGCCTTTCTCTGGAACGGGGTTGCCCCTTTCGAACAGATGCATCCGGTCTGCGGACACGAATACATGCTTCTGGGAATGGCGATGGACCCGGACTGGGTGAAGGACATGGTGACGACCTACGCGGATTTCACAATCCGGCACCTCAATCTCCTTTTCGATCGTGAAGGTATTCCTGACGCGATGTGGTATTTCGAGGACATGGGCTTCAAGGAAAGGCCGTTCATGTCACCGGAGATGTACGAACAAATCGTAGAGCCCGGACATGCAAAACTTTTCGAACACTCACACTCGCTCGGGCTGAAAGTTATAATACATTCATGCGGTTTCGTTGAACCTCTTGTCCCCGGACTGATAGATGCCGGCATGGACTGCCTGCAGGCAATGGAGGTAAAGGCGGGAATGGACATGCCGCGCCTCGCCGAACGGTTCGGCGGGAAGATATCTTTCTGCGGCAACATCGACATCCGCGTAATCGCGTCCAACGACAGGAAAGCCATAGATGCCGAACTCGAAAAGAAGATCCCTCCGGTACTGGACGCCGGAAGCGGATATATCCTCTATTCAGACCATTCCATACCGCCGGAAGTCGAACACGACACCCTGAAATACTTTTTCGAAAGAGGGGCCGGCATCCATGCCCGGTGAACTCGGGAATGATATTTTCGGGTTAAACCGTATATTTCAGATATGTAGTTTGTCAAGTTTTCAGAAGGATACATTCAGAATA
>CAZGYO010000026.1:0-12353 GCA_964530455.1 uncultured Victivallales bacterium | reverse complement strand
TCCAACTCTATGCCCAGACTGCGCAGTTTCCTCAACCTTGTAGCAGGGCGTTTCCATTGCCTCGATATTAGGCATCTCAAGCGGCCGCGCATCCAAAATGGCTCGCGCGGAGTTTTGAAATCTGCTCTTATCCATATAGCTCCTGACAGCGACTTGAAAAAAGATCTTAGTAAACTAAATTCAGGTCTGTCTGCAATAAGAACCTTATTCGGAAAGACCCGATGCCGGAAAAAAACGCCAGCTACCTCAAAGACGCGGAACATCTCCTGGACCTCGCCGTTAAAGAGGACCTGAAAGATCTCGGCGACGCCACAAGCAGCAGCGTGATCCCTGAAAAACTCGAGATCGAGGCTGTGCTCCGCACACGCGCCCGTTGCGTCTGCGCCGGGCTGGATATTGCACGCATGCTATTCAAAAAGTTGGATTCGGAAATGTCTTTTGTTCTTTCAGTGAAGGACGGGGACATATGCGAACCGGACACTGTTCTGGCACGCCTTGCCGGAAACGCCCGGTCAATACTCCGCGGAGAGCGCACGGCCTTGAACTTTCTGCAGCGACTTTCCGGAATCGCCTCCATGACAAGGGACTACGTCGACGCTGCCGCGGACACGGATGTGCTCATTCTGGACACCAGAAAGACCACTCCCGGCTGGAGAAGCCTGGAAAAATATGCTGTAAGAATTGGCGGGGGCACAAACCACAGAATGGGCCTCTACGACCGCATTATGATAAAGGACAATCACCGAATCCTCGCCGGCATGGAAGGGGCGGGAGGAATCGCTCGGTCAGTGAAAAGGGCAGCTGAAAAATATCCCGGTATGCAAATAGAGGTTGAGGCCGATTCACTGGAAGAAGTCCGCGAAGCCTCGGAGGCGGGGGCCGACTGGATACTTCTTGACAATATGAGCGACGACGAAATGCGTAAAGCCGTAGAAATAAACGCCGGACGTTCCAAGCTCGAGGCCAGCGGGGGAATAACACTCGAACGTATTCCTTCCATCGCCGCTACCGGGGTCCACGCGATTTCAGTGGGAGCGCTTACTCATTCGGCCCCTGCCGTGGATATCGGACTAGACATGCCGGCCTGAACTCTAGCCCCGCTGTTTCATGAAAAATCGATATTTTATGGTTAACATCTTGTTTATTAACAGGTTATATGAATTTTTAAAAATTACAAAATGCAAATTCATATTCGGCTTTGCCGAATCTGAATATGCACGGCAAAGCCGTGCTCAGGGCCGCCGTGGCTTTGTGATGGTATAAAGAAAAAACGGATGCCTCGCTGCTACAGCACACTGGCTTTGTGAAATACACGGGCTAGCCAAGACGCTACTCGGAATGGCTGGTGCATACATTAACTGTCTGTGCACGCTGCGGCAACTGCTTTTTTTAGGTGAAAAGCTTGTTATTCAGGTTTTTCAATGTATTATTAATCATCGTTGTCTTCATGTTAAGTCTTTGCTTATTTCCTTATAATTAAGGATGTTATGTCGATATCGCAAGTGTTTTACGTCGACGGCGGGAATATACTTTTTGCCGGTTTTGACGCGAAAAACCGATAAATTAAAAATTCTAAAATGGACTGTCGTCACGGGAGAAAAATATGATCGCAAGACTGCGGGGAGAACTTGCAGAATCCGCCCTGACGGAAATAGTCGTGGATGTAAACGGGGTCGGCTACAACGTGTCCATTCCGCTGAGCACCTTCGACCGCCTTCCCAGGCCGGGAAACAAAGTGGAACTGCTGATATCCACGCAGGTCCGCGAGGACTCTATTTCGCTTTACGGATTCAATACCGCGGAAGAAAAGGGGCTTTTTGAGCTTCTCCTCTCGGTCTCGGGGATCGGCAGCCGCCTTGCGCTGAATATATTAAGCGCCATGCCAGTGAAAAGTTTCTGCACCGCTATTGCCAACGCGGACGTCAAAAGCATCGGCAGAATAAACGGCCTGGGGAAAAAGACCGCCGAAAGGACTGTCCTCGAACTGAAAAATAAGATCGACAAGATATCTCCGGAATCCTCAGTCTTATCCAGTGAATACGACACTGCGTCGAAAGTTGCCGAAGAGGCCATACTCGCGCTGACCCAGCTCGGGTTCAAGCACGAATCCGCATCCAAATCGATACACGGCATAATCAAGGAACTCGACCCGTCTGAATGCAGCAGCGAAAATCTCATTCGGCTCACCCTGCAGAAACTGAACGGCTGAACCGGGAAACCACAAAAAAAACGAAGCATAAGAAAGACAATAAGAGCCAATTTTGAGCGACACTGTGGCAACTCGAGCTCAAAATGAGGATGCTGCCCGACCAAAGTGACGGTTGAAGAAGGCAAAACCGCGGTGCGATGCGGCAACCCTCCTTCTTAGATGCATCCTCCTGATAATAAAAAGGTTAACTCCTTTTTTTGCAATTTAACTGATTCATTCAGGATGAAAGACAATAGATGACAAAATCCAGCGAAAAAAATAAGGGCAGGGCCCGAACGTTTGAAGGAACAATTACAATCACACCCGGCGGTTTCGGATTCGTGTACGTCGAAGACGGTGAGGTGTCCGACATATTCATCCCGCCACAGTTTCTGAACGGCGCGATTCACGATGACCTGGTTCTTGTAAAGGAACTGCCTCCAAATCCCCGCTTCGAGGACCGCGGTCCCGCCGGGGAGGTGCTGAAAGTGCTGGAACGCAGAAAAACTACCGTCGTCGGCGAACTCATCGCCGGAAGAAAAGTCAAACCCCTCTCCGGCAGATATCCTTTCCAGATAATGGTCAGCGGAAGGACCGGAAAAGCAAAAAAGGGAGACTGGGTCGAACTCGAACTGTTTCCGTACTCCGGGAAAACAACAGATCAGATAAGGGGCAAAGTGATCTCGAGTCTCGGCCGCGTCGGAAATATAGAAGCGGATCTCGACGCCGTCGCAAAAGAATACGGCTTGCAACCGATTTATACCCGGGAGGAGAACGCGCGCGTCATGCAGGTTGAACCCGCCGCCTGCGAAAGGGAAGACCTCACCGAGCTCTACTGCGTAACAATCGACCCCGAAGACGCCAAGGATTTCGACGACTCGGTATCAATAAGGCGTACCGAAAAGAAAAATCGCGTGGAACTCGGAGTGCATATAGCGGACGTCTCCGCATGGATACCACCGGGTTCAGAATGGGATGTCAAAGCTGAGGAAAGAGGGTTCACTGCCTATCTTCCCGGAAGAACACTTCCCATGCTGCCCCCGTCACTGACGGCTGCATCGAGCCTGCGCGAAGGTGTCACGAGCCTTGCCCACAGCTTTCTGATAACAGTCGACACAAAAAAGGGGAAAGTCGTTTCCTCAAGGCGCTGCTTCAGCTCTATACGCGTGAGAAAACGCCTCGATTTCGATTCGGTCGAAGCTTTTACCCGTAATGAAGCTCCGAATGACTGGAGCGAAGAACTTTCCAATGCGCTTCATGGCCTCACGGAACTTTACCGCACAATGAGAAAATACAGAAAAAGCGCCGAAGAATTTCTGGAACTCGAAACCGAAACCGTCCGCGTTCTGATAGATGAATCCACGGACAGAATAACAGGGCTGAAAACAGACAAGCAGAGGGAAGCCGAAAAAATGGTGGAGGAGTTCATGCTCGCCGCGAATGTCGCGGCCGCAACCGAACTGAGCTCCCGCAAAATCCCGGGCCTCTACAGAATCCATCCCCCACCCTCGGATGATAAAATCCAGGAATTCACCGTATTTATGCAGGATACCTTCGGACTGACTCCCGGAGATATAAGCAGCAGAAAGGCATGCAACCGCTTTCTCTCATCGCTCAAGGACGACCACACAAAACCCATTATCATCGACGCGTTTCTCAGGTCGCTGATGCGCGCCGGATACAGCGAGAAACAAGCCCTGCATTTCGGCCTCGGCAAAGGACTTTACTCTCATTTTACAAGCCCGATAAGACGATACAGCGACCTGGCGGTTCATCAGCAGCTGCGCGCTCTGGAAAACCCCGATTTCCGCAAAAGAAATCTCAAGGAGATGAGACGCATTGCCGCCGAGTGCACGGAACTGGAACGCACTGTGGACGAGGCTTTCTACGCCGCGAACGATAGAATGAAACTCCACTATCTCAAAGACCAGCTTATGGGCGGCCATATGGATTTTCACGAGGCGGTCATAAGCAAGGTCTCCAGTTCAGGGCTTCTCGCGGCCCTGCCCGAACTCGGAATAACCGGTTTCGTCCCCGCCGAATCCATTGGCCGCGACATGCGCAGAAGGCGCGGCAGGCTTGTTTCCCGCAAGGGTAAAAAGCGTTATTCCTGCGGCGATATTATATATCTGCAACTGGAACGAATCGACATGATCCGCGGGAAAGCCATTTTCCGTCCTGTAAAATAACTATATTATTTTGTTGACACATGATATATGAGCATCTGAAAAAACGGAAAGACATAATTATATGAAAAAAGTGCTAATTACCGGAATTACCGGCCTTGTCGGCAGCGCGTTCGTTTCCTGCCTGCTAAAAGAAAAAAAAGACATTCAGATACTCGCCTCCATCCGCCCTTCCAAAAAGGAAAACGGGAAGGAACGGATGATTAAAACAATGACCGAACAGTATAAATTTGATTACGGAACAGAACCCCCTTCGGAGATTCTGGACAGAATCCATGTTGTCGAGGGCGAAGTGACTGACCCCGTGCACCTGGCAATGTCGAAAAAACTCGACGGCGTCGATAGCGTGTTCCATTGCGCCGCCGACGTCAACCTCGGACCGGACACCGACGGCTCCGTTTTTGAAGTCAATTTCAGAGGCACTGAAAGCATGCTCAAAATCGCACGCGAACTCAAGGTCTCCTTTCACTATGTAAGCACAGCATATGTCGCCGGAAAAACCGCCGGAAAAATAATGGAGGACTCACTCCCGGCAAAAAAATGGCATAACGCCTACGAAAAAAGCAAATTCCACGCGGAACATCTCGTACGCGATTCAGGAATCCCCTTCACTATATATCGTCCTTCCATCGTCGTCGGAAGGCTTTCCGATGGACTCATACGCAAACCTCTGGCCTTCTACTATATACTCGAGTTCCTCGCCGTACTCAAGGAAAGGCACTGCGCAAAACACCACCTGGAAACCTCCGACTGGCTGGATATGCCCATGAGACTTAAGGCCACGCCATCGAAAAGGGTCTACTTTGTTCCCATAGACTATGTCCAGAAAGCCATATGCAGATTGTTCCAGCGGCCGGCAATCGGCAGAACTTACCATCTGACAGGCACAAGCCCTGTCAGCACGAAGGGAATCGAAAACGCCGTGAAAGAGACCTTGAAAGTCAAGAATGTCAGAATCGTGGACGATATCCCTGACCCTACAATGGACGAGAAGCTTCTGCACCGTTTCCTCGGTGAATTTCTTCCGTATTTCGGGTCTCAGGCGGAATTCGACGTCAGTAATGCCCGGGAGGACTTCGGATCAGAACACCTTTCCTGGAATATTCACGGGGATAAACTCTCCGAACTCATAGGCGCATATTTCAAGGAGTACTTCCCTGAATGCTGCCGGAAAATATCACAAACCTGAACATATCAGCAATCTTGAACTGCTTCATTCAGGTTAAAAAACCAATTTCAAAACTCTCTGCGGCCGCGCGAAGTTTTTGAGTTGGCTCTAAAATCAACATTGTCAAGGAGGCTGTTTTTCATGGCACACAAAATCGGCTTGATCGGAATGATATCCGAGGAACTTAAAAAAGACCGGCGCAAAACACTTGCGCGTATGGCGGAACTGGGCTACCAGGGAATAGAAGGATCCTTTCTAGTAGGCGACACGGAAGAAGAAACCCGGGGGAACCGCCGGGAACTGGATGAATTCGGCCTGGAATCTGTAGCGGTTTGCTGCAGCCAGACCATGGAAAATGAACTTGAAAATGCTGTCAGAAACGCACATTTACTCGGCGCAAAATATATTGTCTCGTACTTCGCCAAACCGGAAAACGACGACGAATTGATGAAACTTGCCGAACAGTTTGAGCGCATGGCAGTCAAGTGCGAAAGCGAAGGACTCCGTTATATCTACCATAACCATGAACATGAATTCAGCCCCATGTTTGGAAAAAGGGGACGCGAATGCATCTTCGATATCCTCTGCGAAAACACGGAAAAACTGGGATTCGAACTCGATATCGCCTGGTGCCATTTCGGAGGCTGTGATCCTGTCAGCGTCATACGCCGTGCGGGACACCGGATTCCGGTGCTGCACGTCAAAGACCTCTCCGATGATAATATACGCGGGCACTTCTGTGCCGTGGGCCTTGGAAAAGTGAACTGCTTCGGCTGCATCGAAGCCGCCGCCGCCAAAGGCGCGGAATGGATGGTCGTAGAACAGGACAGGCCGGGGAACCTTACGCACTATGAGAGCGCCATCGCAAGCATTCTGAACATCCGTGAGACAGGACTTCTGAATCAGCGGAAAACGAAAGAATAAAGGGAGAGCAATGATTAATGCTGTAGTTGTCGGTTACGGAACCGCGGGACGTGCATTCCACTGCTAC
Source organism: uncultured Victivallales bacterium (assembly GCA_964530455.1). Classification (GTDB taxonomy): domain Bacteria; phylum Verrucomicrobiota; class Lentisphaeria; order Victivallales; family CAZGYO01; genus CAZGYO01. The sequence continues at coordinate 5,820 of CAZGYO010000026.1, read as the reverse complement.
CTGCTGGGCCTTGAACCGCGGATAAATCTCTACGGCGTGGTATCCGGAAGCGCGGAGAAAAGACGGGAAATACAGAAGGACCCGGGCTGCAGAACCTTCGCGGAGATAGACGAAGCCCTTTCCGATAAAAATACCGAGCTTGTAATACTCGCTACACCGAACAGTACGCACGCGAAACTCGCTGTCAAGGCCATGAACGCCGGAAAAAACCTCGTAACAGATAAGGTGATGTGCCTTTCTCTCAATGAATTCGATGCTATGCGTTCGGCGGCCGAGAAAAACAATGTGATGCTAAGCTGCTTTCAGAACCGCCGCTGGGACGGGGACTACCTGACAGTGCAAAAAATTATCCGGGACGGAACACTCGGAGACGTACGCTGGCTGGAGATGGCCTGGCAGGGGTTCAGCCCCTGGGGTGGATGGCGCGGAAAAGCCGAAATGGGCGGCGGAAAACTGTACGATCTCGGCGCACATCTTGTCGACCAGGCATGCATGATCTTCCCGGCTCCCGTCAAAAGCGTATACTGCAGGATGCATCACGACTACAACCAGACCGACACCGAAAGCGAGGCGCTGGTCGTCATCAGCTTCGCCGACGGCAAAACCGCGGTCTGCGACTTTTCCAGCATGGCTGCTATCAGCAAGCCGCGCTTTTATCTACGCGGCAGAAAGGGAACATACCGCAAATACGGTCTTGATCCCCAGGAAAACGCGATGAAAGCGGGGAACATTGACATGGCGGAGGAAGATCCAGAGAAATACGGTATTTTCTCAGACGGCGAAAGCGAAATCACAATCCCCACGGTCCCCGGAAACTGGAGAAACTACTACCAAAATATAGCCGCCGTACTCCTGGACCGCGCAGAACCGGCAGTAAAAATGACGGAACTCCGCCGTGAAATAGCCGTTATCGAAGCCGCATTCAAATCTGCTGAGACAGGAAAAGTGGTTTACCTGTAAGAATCTCAACATCTGTCTCGTAACTCAAATCGAACAAGGAAACACATATGCGGGAAACCAAGTACAGCTACGCTCTGAACACCAGCACAATACGCGGATGCGGAAACCTCTCACTCTCTCAGAAAATAAAAGTGACCGCGGAAACCGGATACGACGCTGTAGAGCCCTGGATCGGGGAACTAGATGAGTTCACTGAAAACGGCGGAAAACCGCGCGAACTTCGCGGGCTCCTGCTGGACTACGGACTTTCAGTGGCAAACCTGATCGGTTTCTTCGAGTGGGCGGTTCCAGACAATGAAACAAGAAAACAGGCTTTCAAAGAAGCACGCAGGTGCTTCCAAATCGCCGCGGAACTCGACTGCCCCTTTCTTGCGGCTCCGCCCTCCGGGATTCATAAGACACCGGGACTCAAGCTCCGCGACATCGCAGAAAGATATGCCGAACTCATCGATACAGGCCGTGAATTCGGGGTCACGCCAATCCTCGAGTTCTGGGGCATAGCCGAAACCCTCGGAACCCTCGATGAAGCCATATCGGTTGTCACTGACTGTGGACGTCAAGAAGCATGCATACTTGCCGACGTCTTCCACATATATAAGGGCACAGGCAACTTCGAAGCCCTCACGAGCCCCGGAGCAGAAAAAATCAGAATCATGCACGTAAACGACTATCCTTCAAACCCGGTACGCGAGAACATAAGCGACACCGACAGAATATACCCCGGTGACGGAATAGCGCCATATCCAAAAATACTGGAAAAACTCGACAAACAAGGTTTCACAGGTACAATGTCCGTGGAACTCTTCAACCAGGAATACTGGCAGCACGACGCCAGCGACGTCGCCGCCACAGCCCTCGAAAAACTCAAAGCCCTTACCACGCATATTTCATGAAATATGCGGGCTGATGTCACGGATTAACGAATCTATTAAACTCTCCGTTTTCTCCGTTACCTCTTTGTAAAAATTTTTCACACAGAGAAAAGGTCAGATACCGTTCCGCATCCTGCACGCCTTGACGGCGTTGTGCATGAGCATTGCGATCGTCATCGGCCCCACACCTCCCGGGACCGGAGTTATGAGCGAGGCCTTTTTCTCGACTTCGGCGAACGCGACATCTCCGACCAACCTGTATCCCTTTTTGGCGGAGCTGTCTTCGACCCTGTTGATCCCAACATCGATCACAACCGCCCCGTCTTTTACCATGTCACCCCTGACAAACTCTGCTTTGCCTATCGCCGCTATCAATATGTCGGCGCGCCTGGCATGATCTTGTATATTGCGAGTTCTGGAGTGGCAGACGGTGACCGTGGCGTTCGCGCCATCGGCCTTCTGTACAAGCAGAGCCATCATGGGTTTGCCGACTATGTTCGAACGGCCGAGAATCACCGCGTGTTTGCCGGACGGATCGACACCGCTTCTTTCAAGCAGCAGCATTATTCCGTGCGGGGTACACGGAAGAAAGCCGCCCTCGTCACCGAGGAGCATCCTGCCGACGTTTTCAGGATGAAAACAGTCCACGTCCTTTGACGGATCTATAGCCTGAACAACTTCGGACTCGTCTATCTGCGGCGGCGGCGGCGACTGAACCAGAATCCCGTGTATCTTCGGGTCCCTGTTAAGCTCCTCGACAACTCGCAGGACATCTTCCTGCTTGGCGTCCGGAGGAAGTATCCTCTTGTCCGAGTATATACCAAGTTCCAGGGATCTCCGCTCTTTCATCCCGACATATACCTTCGATGCGGGATCCTCCCCTACAAGCACGACGGCCAGCCCGGGCTGAAGGTTGTGGCTTCTTGCCAAATACGCAACATCGCGTGCCGTCTCCTCGTTTATAGCTGAAGCTACAGCTTTCCCATCAATCAAATCAGCCATTGTTCTCCATCCTTGAATTTTATTTTGATAAACGCCTTCTGCCCCTATATTAAACCATATATCTTACAAAGCCAGCACTGCAAACACGGAAAGCGACAAAATGCCGCGGATAATGGTCTACAACATAGCCTACGGTACGGGATGTCCGAACTCTCTTTATTCCCACCTGGCAACGGCCCACCGTTACCTCCGCGTCCCCGAAAGAGCGCTCGAGGACATAGTCAGATATGTAGATTCCATCGCGCCGGATCTCCTCGGACTGATCGAGATTGACACCGGCTCCTACCGCACAAAGTATCTTAACCAGGTCGAGTACGTGGCAAGACACCTCAAACGCTATCACTGCAGTTCGGTCAAATACGACACCAACGGCCTGGGAAGGCTCATTCCCATCCTGAGAAAACAGGCCAACGCGATTCTCACGAAAAAAAAATTCTCGGAAAAACACTATCATTTTTTCCCGACAGGATTCAAGAAACTTATAATAGAAGTGGATTTCGAAGGTGTCAGGTTCTTCCTTATACACCTGGCGATCAACAAACGCGTCAGGAAAAACCAACTGCGACATCTTTCGGAACTGGTAAAGGGCCGCAGACCCGTGATTGTCGCGGGCGATTTCAACACATTTTCGGGAATAAAGGAAATCCATTCCTTCAAGAGGGAAGCCGAACTGGTAAATCCGAATACGAAAAACCTCCCCACCTATCCCTCCTGGCGTGCCACGAGACAGCTTGACTTCATCCTGTGCTCGAAAGAGATCGAGATAAACGACTTCACTGTCCCGGACGTGAAATACTCCGACCACAAACCTCTGCTTCTGGATTATTCCATATAGTATACGGGCGCGTACCCGGAAGGTCACCGGGATCCGTATTTATCGAATATCATTTTCTCAGTTTCCAGGGTATAGAGTCCGTTGGAGTCAAAAGTAGACTCTATGCCTGGAATGATCCGCGGAAGCTTTTCAACCGGTACAAGCGGAAGCTCCGGGCAGTGGGGAAATATGACAGTCTTTCCGGGAAACCTGGCCTCGACGAGCGACTCCAGTCCCTTTTTGAGAACATTCATCCCCCCTACGGCAGCAAGGCTCGCGGCAGGATTGAGAGCGCCTTCCTCAACCATTTTGAGAGTATGTTTAAGGTGCCTGGTAAGGCTTCCGCTGGAACCTATATACCTTACGCCGTCCTTCACGATCCTCCGTATATTGAGTTCGGCTTCCCTGCCGGCGGGAATTCCGGCGAAGATGTTCATCACCCCTTCCTCGCGAAGAAAGGGAGCGCAGGACGAAGCAAGCGCCGGCACAGGGACAAGCATGATGATATCGTCGAAACCGCCGCTGGGTTCCGCGAATTCCGCGACCTTCTCGTTGAACTCCTTTTCAGAATCGAAGCTGCCAGGGTTGAGAAAAGCAAGCTCGACACCTCTTTTCCCGGCGGCCGGTTCAAGGAGCTTTTCGAGCCTGTCGAGTCTGTCCTGGTCCATGTCCGTGACCAGAACACGTCCGGGGCCGTCCGGGGATTCAACCACCAACTGGGTGTGCATCTGACCCATTGCTCCCGCGCCGCCGGGAAGCCAACAGGAACCACCTGCCCGGAACTTTGACCTGGGCGCCAAAGAATAGGCGTCCGAAAGACAGCGCGAGTCCGCTCCCTGAAAATACCATCTGTTATAGTGGATAGCGCCGATGTCAAGCGGCCAGTCTTCGTCGGTAAAATCTCCCAGGAAGTTGCATACGGCGTTCTTGGCGCCGAGTTTGGAAATAGCTGTCGCTGACTCCATGTCGCGGATTTCGCAGATGAATATATCGTCGAAAGAACTGTTTTCCGGAACATCATCTTCAATGTATATTTCGCTGCCGGAAAAGAAATCCCTGTACCTGTCCGCTACTCCGGGCGCGAAACCTGAGACCGTAACGGATTCCGGATCGGCACCCATCAGCGAGGCGCCCGGCTCAAAAAAGCGTTCCTCGCCGCCCGAGCCGGCTATAAGCACCCTCCCCCGAGGCTTCGGCGCCGATCTGTAGTCTATCATCGTGCTTGCTATTACACAGGTCCAGGGCTCGATGAGAGCCGCTGCGGCTGAGGGTATACCGTCGCGCAGCGAAAGCAGATAGCAGCACTCGTCGCCGTGAAGAATCTCTTTGCCTATGGCGCTGTATTGGGCCATCCCGCCGTTAAGCGCATAGCCGTACGCCAGGCCTGCTCCCTTGTAGTATATGTCAGCCTGAATGATAAAACGCCGGCCGGGAGAGTACGTCGAGGCCTCCCCTTCACCGACGTCAAGGACAGTCATTACCGCCTCGTGTCCTGGAATTACAGGATGGCTTGAAAAGTCCTTCTCAAGCACTCTCGGATGGTCCTCCCCGGCATTTATCAGTTTAATATCGGAAAAACAAAGTCCTATCGCGTCTATTCTAACGAGCAGTTCGTCTTTTCCCATTCCGGGCACCGGAATTTCCTCCGGCAGGCCGTCCTCCCGGCCGAGCTTATCCATGCCCTTGCCGTGCAGTTGCCACGCCAGCATCTTTTCGGGGATATTCTTTTCCATGTTCTCACATCCTTGGATTTGTGTTTATTTTAATGCTAAAGAGCCAGTTTCAAAACTCTGCGTGAACCGCGTTGGTAGCGCAGGCGCAGCAGACGGGGCGGTGAAATGGCTGGTGCATACCATCAACGGTCTGTGCCCGCCATTTCACCGTGGCGCATGCTGTGCCTCCGCACCAACCCTTTGGGCGGCAGGCTCTTTTGGCGCGAATGCCACGCCGCCTCGATCGGGACAGACCAGACAGGTATGCCCGCTCCCGCATCGGCGTGCCCTCGCATCCAAAATGGCAGGCCGCGCGGCCACGGAGAGTCTTGAAATTGGCTCGCTAAAGAGCCAGTTTCAAAACTCTGCGTGAACCGCGTTGGTAGCGCAGGCGCAACAGACGGGGCGGTGAAATGGCTGGTGCATACCATCAACGGTCTGTGCCCGCCATTTCACCGTG
>CAZGYO010000025.1:6254-12721 GCA_964530455.1 uncultured Victivallales bacterium | reverse complement strand
AAAATTCATACCATCACAAAGCCAGTGTGCTGTAGCAGCGAGGCATCCGTTTTTTCTTTATACCATCACAAAGCCACGGCGATCCTGAGCACGGCTTTGCCCTCCGTGTGAAAAATTAACATAACCTATTAATAAACAGATCATTAACCCTAAAATATCGATTTTTCATGAAATAACGGGGCTAAGTGCTTTTTTTAAGTTTATTTGCATAATCAGCGCTCGAAAAATCCGCGTGGCCGTTTATATTACCGGGATTTCCATCGTTATTAAGTAAAGACGGGTCCCGGAAACATGGGTGTCATAAGAACAATATTGGACATATTTTTTGGAACTTTCAGTTCCTTTTTCAGGATTTTCAGTGAGATTTCCGACAGGATATCCGAATCCGGGCTTGCTCCTTCCTGGGCGCTGCTGATCTTTCAGTGCATATGCATTGCCGTATTTATGGGGAGTCCTTTCGCGGCCGCTTCAATCGCTGAAAGCAGGGGACGCAGCAGGCTCTTGCACTTCATCCCCGGGCTTTTGATTCCGTGGGTTTATCCCGTGCTTATATTCTTTTTTCTACCGAGGCACCGGGAGATCAGCGATGAAGAGGATGAAGAGGATGAGGCAAGCGAACCTGAAAGTGCTCCTAAATCCGCTATAAGCAAGTTTGAGAAAAACACGAAGGACGGGGAACCTTCTGGAGATGTATCGGAGGTCAATGAAGTCAATCAGCATAATATCACAATTGTGTCCAGAGACGAGAACGGGAATCCGGTTGGACCGCTGATTCTGGAGTTTAATGACGGACGCATGCTTGAGGTGGCGAAAATACAAACCCCCCTGCCCCAGCAGATGGTTGTGGAGATACGCGAACTGGATGGAAAAACCAGAACGGTGCGTTTTCCGTATGCCCAGATCAAGTCCTGCCGACGGAGCAGCGAGGAGGATACTGAAGGCGATAAAATCCCCGACAACGTTGAGATGTACCAGGTTCCCGAAGAGAAACGCGGCAACATCCTGTCGATAAACAAAGAAAACGACCTCTCGATACTGGAAACCGGGAAGATTCCCGTCGAACAAATCCAGGAAGAGGAAAACCGCGCCATCAAGCATGTGGACAAGCATATAATGATCAGTCCGGGAACCACCATTAACAACTGCGAAATAGATGTGCTTCTGGGAAAAGGGGGCATGTCCACAGTCTACAAAGGCAGGCACAGGATGCTTGATATCCCCGTAGCCATAAAGATTTTATCCGCGGAGATAAACGAGGAGCTGGACTCGACGGAGCGTTTTTTGAGAGAAGCCAAATACGCGGCCAAAATAAAACATGACAACCTGGTTTCCGTCATGGATGCCGGAAAAGACGAGGTGAACAGTTTCTATTACATCATAATGGAATATGTGGAAGGACGAAACATCAAGGATATTGTGGAGGAAGACGGGCCGATGGACGAAGAGGACGCCATACTTGTCACGCTGTCTGTAGCCAGCGCTCTGGTTGTCGTATCCGAACAGAATATAGTCCACCGCGATATAAAACCTGAAAACATCATGCTTGATCAAGGCGGACTTGTGAAACTTGCCGACCTCGGGATTGCAAAACAGACCATTGCCGCGGAAACCGAGGAAACAGATTTGACCCAGAACACGACAATTATGGGTTCCCCGGCCTTCATGAGCCCGGAACAAGCCAACAACTTCAAAGATGTCGACATAAGAACCGACATCTACAGCCTTGGCGCTTCGCTGTTCTACATGCTTACGGGAGAATTCCCGTTCAGGGGGGACAATGTGATAAGCACATTAACCAAACTCATCCACGAGCCGACGCCCGACCCTCGCACCTTGAACCCGGGAATATCTGAAGAGACGGCCTCTCTCTGCATGAAGATGATGGCAAAAAAAACCGGTGATCGTTACCAGAGCGCCGGTGAACTTGTGTCCGCAATCAACAATCTAATCAATTCTTAACCTCAATCGTAGATCCATATGTTTTCCCCCGTAGACAGCAATCCTGATTTCCCATCAATAGAGAAGGAGATACTTGAATTCTGGGAACGGCACGAGACTTTTCGCAAGTCCCTTGAACAGAACTCCGGAAACGAAGAATTCATATTCTACGACGGCCCTCCTTTCGCGACCGGGCTTCCGCATTACGGTCATCTCCTTGCGGGTACTATAAAAGACGTGATTCCGAGGTACAGGACCATGAAGGGAAGTTATGTTCCGAGAGTTTTTGGGTGGGACTGCCACGGGCTCCCCGTAGAATATGAAATGGAGAAGGAGCTGGATCTTTCGGGAAAACAGGATATCGAGGAGTTCGGTATCGGCCGCTTCAACGAGGAATGCAGGAAAATTGTCCTTCGCTATACCGGCGAATGGGAACAGGTGGTTAAGCGTATGGGCCGATGGGTTGATTTCGAGTCGGGTTACCGCACCATGGACCTGGAGTACATGGAGTCGATCTGGTGGGTATTCAAGAGTCTATGGGACAAGGGCCTTATATATGAAGGTCACAAGATACTTCCCTACTGCCCGAGATGCTCCACCCCGCTCTCGAACTTCGAGGCAAATCAGGGGTACTCGGAAGTAGAGGATCCGGCGATAACGATCAGGTTCATGGACAGCGAGGACAGCGGTATTTTCTATCTCGCATGGACAACCACGCCCTGGACTCTTCCTTCCAACATGGCTCTTGCCGTGGGGGCGGACATCCGCTATGCCAAGGTCAATGACGGCGAGAATATCTACATCGTTGCGGAATCTCTGGTTTCGGCTTATTTCCGTGAAGAAGATGATTTTAAGGTGCTTGAAACCTTTGCGGGAAAAGAACTCGCGGGCAAAAAATACGTGCCCATCTTTCCTTACTTTGAATCTTATGCCGGGAAAGGCGCTTTCAGAATAATATGCGCCGACTTTGTAAGCACCGACGACGGAACAGGGATAGTGCATATTGCCCCCGGCTTCGGAGAAGACGATGCTGAAGCCGGACGCGCAAACGGGTTGCCGGAAATATGCCCGGTGGACGAAGAATGCCGTTTTACTTCAGAAATATACGACTACGAAGGCTGCTATGTGAAGGATGCGGACAAGGCGATAATCAGGCGCCTTAAAGAGGAGAAGAAACTGGTATACCGCTCCACCGTCAAGCACAACTACCCCCACTGCTGGCGTGACGACACGCCCTTGATATACCGCGCGGTTTCGACCTGGTTTGTGGACATCGCGCCGGTGAAAGATAGCATGATCAAAGCCAACAGCAGCATCAACTGGATTCCGGAACATATCAAGGAAGGGCGTTTCGGGAACTGGCTGGAAAACGCCAGGGACTGGGCAATAAGCAGGAACAGGTACTGGGGCTGTCCGCTTCCGCTCTGGAGAAACAAAGACACGGGGGAAATTCTCTGTGTTGGTTCTATCGCGGAGTTGGAAGAGCTTTCAGGCAGCCGGATATCGGACATACACAAGCACTTCGTTGACCGGCTGGAAATACCTTCGCCTTCGGGGGGGGCGCCGCTGAAACGTGTCCCGGAGGTGCTGGACTGCTGGTTTGAGAGCGGATCAATGCCCTACGCGCAAAACCATTACCCATTCGAAAACAAAAAGCGTTTCGAGAAAAATTTCCCGGCCGATTTCATCGCCGAGGGACTGGACCAGACCCGCGGCTGGTTCTACACGCTCGTTGTTCTCGGGGCCGCGCTTTTCGACAGGCCAGCCTTCCAGAACGTCGTAGTCAACGGCCTTGTACTTGCGGAAGACGGCAGAAAGATGTCCAAAAGAGAAAAGAACTATCCCGATCCGAAACTTATCCTGGAAAAATACGGCGCCGACCCTCTCCGACTTTTTATGCTTTCCTCTCAAGTGGTGAGAGCTGAAGATCTCCGCTTTTCCGAAAACGCCGTCAAGGATGTACTCCGGTCGGTTCTTCTTCCCGTCTGGAACGCGTTCAGCTTCTTTACAACCTACGCGTCTGTTGACAAATGGGAGGCTCCAGACCCCGCGTCGCCGCCTGAAGATCCGAAAAACCCTCTGGACCGGTGGATACTTTCATCTGCATCCGGCATGGTCTCTGAGATCGACGAGCAAATGGACGCCTACCATCTCCAGAAGGCCGCAAACCGCTTCGAGGAATTTGTCGAGGACCTCACAAACTGGTATATAAGACGCAGCCGCAGGCGCTTCTGGAAAAGCTCCAGCGACAGGGATAAGGACGATGCATACAGAACCCTGCATTTCTGTCTTCTGACTTTCTGCCGGACCGCCGCGCCTTTCATTCCATTTATAACTGAATACATATACAGAAAACTCAGAACCGGCTCCATGCCAGAATCCGTCCATCTGTCGCTTTTTCCGGAAATGATGAAAAGCATGCGTGATGAAGAGCTGGAAAAACAGATGGAACATACAATCGTCGCGGTTTCACTCGGCAGGCATTTAAGGACACAACTGCAGATAAAGACCCGGCAACCTCTCAGTAAAGTCTTCATCGTCTCGGCGAACCCCTCGATACTTGAAATGCTCGCCGGAACCGCGGATATCATATCCGAGGAACTGAATGTCAAGGAAGTTGTCTTTCGCTCCGATGAACACGAACTTGTCACAAGAACCGCGAAAGCAAATTTCCCGAGACTCGGTCCGCGTCTCGGAAAGGACATGCGCGAAGCCAATGCGGCTATAATGCGTTTTGACGAGAGCGAAATCCAGCAGCTTCTCGATGGAAATGAGATCCGCCTGGAACTGTGCTCGGAAAAGGAAATCAGGATATCAGCAGAAGACATAGTAGTGCGAAGACAGGAAAAGGAGGGTCTGACAGCGGCTACTGAAAAAGAACTAACCGTGGCTCTGGACACAAAAATAGACGAACAGCTTCGGCGGGAAGGACTGGCAAGGGAGTTCGTCAGCCGTGTACAGAACATGAGGAAAGACATCGGGCTGGACGTGTCAGACCGTATCAGAATCGAATGCGTACTGCCTGAGAAATTGCAGGAGGCTGTCAAGGATTTCTCCGATTATGTAAGGAATGAGACCTTGTCTGTTGAAATCAATTTTTGTTCAGGTATGAATAATCCGGGGGAAAAGGTGGAAATCAACGAATTTACAGGCAATATTTACCTCTCTAAAATTTCCGGACAATGAAACTATGATCTACTTATACAAATGCCAGTCATGCCAGGTTGTGGGGGAACTTGACGAACACTACGAACAGCTCGAATGCCCGCAGTGCGGCGGGATTATGCTTCCCGACGGTCAGGTGCTCGACGAAAAAAAGCAGGGGTTCCACAACGAAGATACCATCTCCATCCCCAGAGACGAACTGACAAACAAACCCAAGGGCATAAAAGTAGCCAAGGCCGTTGATTCCGGATTCTCAAGCATGATGGCGGCTGTCTCGAACGCTCCTACGGGCAAGTACACCAGAATTAGCTCCGACACCCCAACCGCATCGCCGTCACGCAAACAACCGCCGCCAGCGCAACCCACCCCGCCACCGCCTCCGGCACAACCCGCACCGCCGCCACCGCCTCCGGCACAACCCGCACCGCCCCCACCACCGCCGGTACAACCCGCACCGCCGCCACCGCCTCCGGTACAACCCGCACCACCACCGCCGGTGCGTCGAGCGGACCCCGGTTCGACAAAAACAAAATCGAAAAAACAGTTTTCGTTTTCAAAGAAGAAAAAGAAATCGGCAACGCAATCAATAGCGCCGGCACAGAAAAGCAGTCCTGCTCCCGCCTCAAAAAAGAGCGGAACAAAAACGAGAATATCTTTCGGTCCGTCTGCCGGAAAAAAAAAGAAAACTGCGCCTCCGCCCCCTGCTCCGGCGCCCGCGGCTCCACCTGTGCATCAGGCGGCTGCCCCGCCGCCACCGCCACAACCTTCGCCTGAACAGGCAGCCCGGCAGGAAGCGCAGTCCAGGCAAGCGCAGATGGCGCAGGTCGAAGCTGACGAAGCGGTCAAGAGAGAGGAAATACTCCGGGAAGCCCAGAAAATAGCTGAAGAACGCATCAAGGCAACACGGGAAGAGGCGGAAAAGGCTATCGCCGAAGAACGCGCTAAAGCAGCAAAAAAAGCTACTGAAGAAGCTGAAAGGACACGGCGCCTGGCCGAGGAAGCTGCCAGGCGAGCTGCTGAAAAAGCTACCGAGAAAGCCTCGGAGAAACTTAAGCTGGAAAGGGAAGAAGCCGAAAGAAAAGTTGAGGAAAGGCTGAAGAAAGAACGGGAAGAACTCGAGCGCATGAAGAGAGACCTCGAGGAGGCCAAAAAACGCGAACGCGAAATACTTGACAGCGCCGTCAGCAAGGCGCTGGCGGGAACGGAAGAGAATACAAAGGACAAGGATCGGAAAGAGGAGAAACCCGAAAAGGACGAAAAGAAGCCCGGGAAAGACAAGGACGGCAAAAAAGAAGATGGGGACGACAAGGACAAGGACAAGGACAAGGACAAGGACAAGGACAAGGACAAGGACAAGGACAAGG
>CAZGYO010000025.1:0-6154 GCA_964530455.1 uncultured Victivallales bacterium | reverse complement strand
ACAAATCCCTTCTCGAGAAAAGAGAAAAGAAAGAAGAAGAAGAAGAAGAAGGGGATACAGAAAAAGCAGAGTCCGGCGATAAGAAACGTAAAAAGGGCGGCGCGGGCGGTTCCTCCGGCAAAACTGCCAAGGGGAAAAAGAAGCCTGAGAAAGGAATGGCGTCCAAGTCGAAATCGGGAATGTCACCCGCCGCCGCGCGCAAAGCGAAAGCCGCGCTTCAAAAATCCCGTTCCGGCATGGACAAGAACAAAGATAAAACCCACAACGCAGAGGATCCCGTCACCGCTGCCGCAACCTCTCTCGGCATGAGCAACTCCGGTTATGTCCGGATGCAGAAAAAGAAAAGCACCCATATATATACTATAATTTACTCAAGCGTGGTGGTTGTCTGCGTGATCATCTTCTTCGGTGTCCGCGGCTGCATGAAACTGGTAAACGGGCGCAATTCAAGCACTCCGGCTCAGACCACATCGCAGGTCTCCCCGGCGACATCCACTAAAACATCCTCGCAGCAGAATTCGGGGACTTCAAGCACGCGTCCGCCCGCGCTTGTTTCGCCGTCTCCCGGATCCTCCTCGCCTCTCTGGGGCAAATACAGCGCGGTGGCCTCCAGGGTAAAGAGCGCCAGGGTGAGGAGCAAGGAAGATATTGACGAGATTATCGCGATGTGGCAGAAGTTCATTGACGAGAACGAGGACAAGTACCCCAATGACAAGTACATCAAAAAAGCCAAGCTCGCCATCAAGAACCAACAGAACCTGCGAAAGTACTATTGATAGTTCCTCGCTCAGTAACGGATCAACGGGAAAGATGATTATCCTGAACTTAAAATGAGAATCCTATCCGGCATACAACCATCCGGCTCAGTTCATCTCGGAAACTATTTCGCGATGATGAAACCTTCTATCGAGATGCAGAACGAGACCGACGGCGACATATACCTTTTTATCGCCGACTATCACGCTCTGACAACGCGGCCAGCCCCCGACGTACTCAGGCAAAAGACACTTGAAGTGGCCGCGGATTTCATAGCCTGCGGCCTGGATTCTGACCGCACGGTTTTTTTCAGGCATTCAGATGTTCCTGAAGTTACCGAACTCGCATGGATACTCAGCTGTTCGACGCCTATGGGACTGCTTGAAAGATGCCACAGCTACAAAGACAAGATATCCAGAGGAATCAAGGCCACCCACGGCCTGTTTGCCTATCCTGTGCTCATGGCTTCGGACATACTCATATACCAGTCGGATACGGTCCCTGTGGGGAAAGACCAGAAGCAGCACGTCGAGGTGGCAAGGGACATCGCTCAGCGTTTCAACAACCGATACGGCGAAATATTCACTCTTCCTTCCGAAAGGATAAAGAACGACGTGGCCGTGATTGTGGGCACCGACGGCCAGAAGATGTCCAAAAGCTACGGTAACATCATAGAGATATTTGCTCCCGCAAAACAGATACGAAAGAAAATAATGGGAATTGTCACTGATTCCAAACCACTCGAAGAGCCCAAGGACCCTGATACCTGCCCGGTATTTTCACTCTACTCACTTTTCGCCTCGGATGAAGAGAAGCAGGTGATGGATTCCAGCTACAGGGCCGGCAACTACGGTTACGGGCACGCAAAAAAAGAGCTTTTCGAAAAGTTCAACAGCTACTTTCAGCCTTTCAGGCAAAAGCGGGAAGAGCTTCTTGCAAACCCCGGCGAAATCGAGTCCATTCTGGCTGCCGGCGCCGCCAGGGCTCGTAAAACAGCCGGAGAAACACTTGAGAAAGCCAGAAAGGCTGTCGGACTCGACGGATCGGCATGAGAGAAAAGCTCGAACAACTCAAAGAAAACCTCGATTCCGTTATCCGTGGAAAGAAGGATTCCACGGAACTCCTGGTGATCGCGCTCTGCAGCGGCGGCAACGTATTGATGGAAGACGTTCCCGGTGTGGGAAAGACAAGTCTCGCCAAGGCTCTGGCCATGTCGATTGAAGGCGACTTTCACCGGGTCCAATTCACCCCCGACCTTCTGCCTTCGGATATCGTCGGGACCTCGATCTACAATCCCAAAGACGCGTCCTTCCATTTCAGGAAAGGGCCGGTCTTTACCAACATTCTTCTTGCCGACGAAATAAACAGGGCATCGCCCAGAACCCAGTCCGCCCTCCTCGAGGCAATGAATGAAGGACAGGTGACCACCGAGGGTTCCACGCATCTACTTCCCCGCCCCTTCCTTGTGGTGGCGACGGAAAACCCAATCGAATATCACGGCACATATCCTTTGCCGGAAGCTCAACTCGACCGTTTCGCGATGCAGTTCGTCATAGGATACCCGGATGAAGACGATGAACTTGACATTCTTTTTACAAGAAGGACGCACGATCCGATTCAAAGTATCAAACCGGTCATCTGTTGCAGCGAAATATGCCGTATCCAGGACGAAATACGAAATATACATATCGAAAACAGCGTCGGCCGCTACGTTGTGGGCATAGTGCGGGCCACTCGCCAGGATCCCAGAATTACACTCGGGGCCAGCCCGAGGGCTCTGCTGAGCCTTTCGCGCTGTTCACAGGCCAGGGCGTACCTGTCCGGCAGGGACTATGTCCTTCCGGACGATGTGAAGATACTGGCTCCCTACATCATATCCCACAGGATATCGCTCGACCAGAAAATAAAATTTTCCGGGGAATCTAAATTCTGCGTCGTCACTGATATAGTGAAAAATATCGAGGTGCCCGCTTGACCCTGATCCGAAAATTTCATAAATTTTTCGGGTTAGTCACTCAGACATCCAGCTTCAGACTATTCCGGTGGTATTCCTGGAGAGAACAGATTTCCAGGCATCTTGCTTTCTTGAATTCCCGAAGACCTTCAAGTGCGGCTTTCAGGCCATTCAAAGTTGTGACAACTGGAATTCCGCGCATAGTCGCCTCGGCCCGCATTCTGATTTCATCGACCTTAGGAGAAGGCCCCTCGGACGGCGTGTTGACAATCCAGCCTATCTTGCCGTCACGCATCAGGTCGATGGCGTTCGGCCGGCCTTCGGATATCTTGAAAACCGCCCGGCTGTGTATGCCGCCTTCGTAAAGTCTGGTGGATGTTCCACAGGTGGCGTATATTCTGAATCCGAGATCAAGAAGTGACTCGGCCATTTCAAGTACGGCATCTTTATCCTCGTCCCTCACGCTCATAAATACGTTGCCGGAATCCGGAATTTTATTACCGGAAGCTATCTGGGCTTTCAGGTAGGCTATGCCCGGAGATATGTCCAGTCCCATGACTTCGCCCGTGGATTTCATTTCGGGGCTGAGTGCGATGTCGATCCCGGGAAACCTGACAAACGGGAATACCGCCTCTTTGACCGCAACATGGGTCGGCTTTATCTCCCTGGTGAAGCCTATCTCATTCAATTTTTTGCCGGCCATGACCAGGGCCGCGAGTTTCGCAAGCGGGACACCGATAGTCTTGCTGACAAAGGGCACAGTCCGGGAGGCCCGGGGATTGACTTCCAATATATATACCTCCCCGTCCTGCACGGCATACTGCACGTTCATCAAACCCTTCACGCAAAGTTCCTCGGCCAGGTCGTAGGTATGTTTCCTGACCCTGTTCAAAATATCTTCCGAAAGGTTCATGACGGGAATCATGCAGGCGCTGTCGCCGGAATGTATCCCGGCAAGCTCCACGTGCTCCATGATGGAGCCTATCACGTTTGTCTCTCCGTCAGAAAGACAATCCACATCCAGTTCCACGGCGTTCTCAAGATATTTGTCGATAAGAATAGGCCGCTCTTCGGAGGCTTCAACCGCCTCGTCCATGTATTTCCTGAGCCATTTTTCGTTGTAAACTATCACCATCGCTCTTCCGCCGAGAACGAAGGACGGCCTGACAAGAACCGGATAACCCACATCCTCCGCGATCCTCACAGCGTCCTCCACGTTTGCCGCAATACCGTTGTCGGGCTGTTTTATGTTCAGTTTAGTGACGAGTTTCTGAAAAAAGTCCCTGTCTTCCGCGGCCTCGATGTTTTTCGGCGCGGTTCCGATTATTTTCACGCCGTTGCGTTCGAGTTCGGATGCGATGTTGAGCGGAGTCTGCCCACCGAATTGTACGATAACCCCGTCGCACTGTTCCTTCTCGTATATGTTCAGCACATCCTCGACGGTCAGAGGTTCGAAATAAAGCTTGTCGCTCGTGTCATAGTCTGTACTGACTGTTTCGGGGTTGCTGTTCACCATTATGGTCTCGAACCCGGCTTTTCTCAATGCGAAGGACGCGTGAACGCAGCAGTAGTCGAACTCTATCCCCTGCCCTATCCTGTTCGGGCCGCCGCCGAGAATCATTATCTTCTTGTTCCTGCTGGGCTTGCTTTCATCGAGTTCCCCGTAGCTTGAATAAAAGTACGGGGTGTAAGCCTCGAATTCCGCCGCGCAAGTGTCGACCAGACTGTAGACAGGGACGATTCCAAGTTCTTTTCTTGCCGCGCGCACAGAGTCATGGTCCGAGCCCAGAATCCACGCTATCTGGTTGTCGGAATATCCCATTTCCTTGGCTTGTCGGAAAAGAGCCGGGGCGGACCTCAATCCTTCAAGGTCGCCGGCGGAGGATATTTCGTCCTCGAACGCGGCGAGTTCGTGCAGATGGCGCAGGTACCAGAAATCAATCCCCGTGAGTTCCGCGACCCTGTCAATTCCCCAGCCGCGCCTGAACGCCTCTCTTATCATGAATATTCTCAATGAATTCGGGCGCATAAGTTCTTTTTCAATATTCTCGTCGTCCAGCGAGGAAATCTTACCGTCTTTGCCGTCTGCGCCAAAACCGCTTCTGCCGATTTCCAGTGAACGCAGCGCTTTCTGAACAGACTGCTTGAAAGTCCGGCCTATGCTCATGGTTTCACCGACCGACTTCATCTGTGTTGTCAGAGTATTGTCGGCTGTCGGAAACTTCTCGAAGGCAAAGCGGGGAATCTTCGTTACAACATAATCAATGGTGGGCTCGAAACATGCTGGCGTCTCTCTGGTAATATCGTTCATAATCTCATCGAGCGTATAACCCACAGCAAGTTTCGCCGCGAATTTAGCAATCGGAAACCCCGTTGCCTTGGATGCCAGAGCAGAACTCCGCGACACCCGCGGATTCATCTCGATAATCACCATCCTCCCTGTTTCAGGATCGACCGCCCACTGGACGTTTGAGCCGCCCGTCTCCACCCCTATCGCCCTCATAACGGCCAGTGTGGCGTCCCTCATTTTCTGGTATTCCCTGTCGGTGAGAGTCTGCGCGGGAGCTACGGTTATGCTGTCGCCTGTATGCACTCCCATCGGATCCATGTTCTCGATGGAACATATTATCACGCAATTGTCATTCTTGTCGCGCATTACTTCAAGTTCATATTCCTTCCACCCGAGCAGAGATTCCTCGATAAGCACCTCGTCGTTCTGGCTGGCGTCTATGCCGCGCCCGGCGATGTCAACGAGTTCGTCCATATCGTGCGCAATCCCGCCGCCGGTCCCACCCAGAGTAAATCCCGGCCTGATGATCAACGGGAAAGTCCCGATCTCCTCGGCCGCCTTAACGGCGTCCTCTACGGAATGGGCCGAGGCGCTCCACGGAAGTTCGAGGCCTATGTCGATCATCGTCTTCTTGAACAGGTCGCGATCCTCCGCGCGCTGTATAACTTCGGCTTTAGCACCGATCATCTCCGTTCTGTAGCGTTGCAGAATGCCTTTTGCCGAGAGTTCCATGGCAAGGTTCAGCCCGGTCTGGCCGCCCAGCGTGGGCAGAAGAGCGTCGGGACGTTCCCTGCGTATGATCTCCTCGAGGATATCCACCGAAAGCGGCTCGACGTATGTGCGGTCGGCAAATTCCGGGTCGGTCATTATCGTTGCGGGATTGCTGTTTACCAATACCACCTCGTACCCCTCGTCCTGCAAAGCTTTGCAGGCCTGGGTTCCCGAATAGTCGAACTCACAGGCCTGCCCTATCACTATGGGACCCGATCCTATGAGCATGATCTTCTTGATATCGTCTCTTTTGGGCATGATTCTCCAATTTTTAAGGAATGGAGCCAATTTCAAAACTCTCCGTGGCCGCCCAGGGGGTTGGGGCGGAGGCACGGCATGTGCCACGGCGAAATGGCGGGCACAGACAGTTGATGGCATGCACC
>CAZGYO010000024.1:0-13009 GCA_964530455.1 uncultured Victivallales bacterium | reverse complement strand
CAGATTCTAAAAGTTTTGGAATATCCAAAACCTTTTCGAATATGCACTAAATATGTACCCTGTCGCTCACAATAAGTACCACGGTCACAGGCCGAGAACGTCCTGCATATCGTACAGGCCGGGTTCGGCCTTCATCAGAAAACGCACGCCGCGCATGGCTCCCAATGCGAATGTATCCCTGCTGGAGGCCTTGTGCGTAAGTTCAAGCCTTTCCCCTTCGGAAGCGAATATCACCGTGTGGTCACCGACCACGTCGCCCCCTCTCAGGGCGTGCATGCCTATTTCCCCGGCTTTCCGTTCACCGACCATGCCGCTTCGCCCGTGGACGGCGTCATCGGAGTACGAAAGACCCCTGGCTTCGGAAAGTATCTCGCCGAGCCTTGAGGCGGTCCCGCTCGGCGCGTCCTTTTTCCTTCTGTGATGCATCTCCACGACTTCTATATCGTATTCTGCCCCAAGTATCTCAGCGACCTGTCCAGACAATTTGAAAAGCAGGTTCACTCCTACGCTCATATTCGGCGCAAAAACTATCCTGGCTCCAGATTCCGCGAGTTTCGCAAGCGCCGCTTTCTGCTCTTCATCAAGGGCCGTAGTGCCTATAACACAGGCGGTCCCGGCATCTGCCGCGGATTCCGCATGTTCCACGACGGGGCCGGTACTGAAATCGATGAGAGCATCGCTGGCCTCGATAAAATCCGAGATATCCGACGTCACCGGCGTCCCGCATTTTCCGCATCCTGCTATTTCCCCGGCGTCGCGCCCGAGTTCCGGGCAGCCGCCAAACTCCAGAGCGCCGGACAGTTCCATGTCTTCGGCTTCCAGTACGCACTTTACAAGCCGCCTGCCCATTCTGCCTGCGGCGCCTGCAACAGCTACTTTTATCATGGTTTATTCTCCGTTTTGTGAAAGTTTTTCATATTCCTTCAGGGCGGCGGTAATTCGCCTGGCAGTAGGTTCCGCGCCGATAATCTTCAAGGTCTCTATGATGTCGGCGCCGCCGCTCTGAGCCGTGACCGACAAGCGTACGGGACGATTCAGCTTTCCTTCGTCCAGCCCGTTTTCAGACTCGGCGTTTCTCATCGCTTTCTCAAAGTCCGGATCAGAAACTTCGCCAATCTGTTTCTTCAGTTCTTTCAACGCGTTTCTAACCGGTTCGTCTTTCAGTGCTTTAAGGAGAAGTTTCGAGTTGTAACCCGCCGGATCCACGAAAAAATAATCCCAGTTCGACACGTCTCTGTACGACTTCGTTCTTGGAAGCATAATCCGGCTTGGGGCAAGAAAGTCCACGTCCACGTATTTTATGCCCCAGCCGGCGGCGTCCGCCTCTTCTTTCCAGGCTTCCGCCAGAGCGTGGAAACCGGATTCCTGAATATACTGACGGTTGAGATCCATGAGCTTTGCATCGTCGAACTGGGCGGCCGTGCTTTTCACCCTTTCAAGGGTAAAAAGTTCCGCAATCTCTTCTCGGGAAAGCTTTTCCCTGTCGTCGCCCGGAGACCAGCCCAGAAGCGAAAGATAGTTAAACAGGGCTTCCGGTACAATGCCGCGCTTTCTGAAATCGCCTACATAAGCGTCGCCGTCGCGTTTGCTGTACGGTTTGCCCTGTTTGTTGACGATCATCGGCAGATGCGCGTAGCCCGGCGCCGTGTAGCCGAGCGCTTCAAAAAGCAGCACGTGCCGGTAGGTATTTTCGACATGGTCGTCCCCGCGAATTATAATGCTCGCAGCCTGGACAGCGTCGTCGCATACGTTTGCCAGGTGGAAAACCGGAGTCCCGTTACTGCGCAGAACCACCAGGTCCTTCATCGTATCCAGGGGCTTGCTTAATGTTCCCTTGACCCTGTCGCAGAAAAAGACTTCACGGCGGGAAAATGCGAATTTCGCAGCGCCTTCAACCGTATGCGTTCTCCCGTTATCAAGAATTTCCCGAAGGTTTTCATCGAGCGAGAAAAGCTCGCGGCCCTCGCCGTCGAACACCCGAAGTCCGCGGAAACCCGCCAGGCAGGCAGATTCCTGCATGGGTTTGCCCTTGCGGCTGACCTGTGCGTATGAGATGCCTGAAGGGGATATTTTCACAGGCTGTGCAGGATGGACTGCCATCTCCGCGCTACCGGCGTCGCGGTAGAAATTCGACTCCATCGGCATCCTGAAGAATATCGGCGCCCCATTCTCTGTCTCGCGTCCCCGATATGCCTTTTTCCCCTCCAGAAGTTTTTCAGCCGCGGATATGTGGGCTTCGGAACGCGCACCCTGGTAGAATATCTCTTCGTCCGCTTCCAGGCCGAGCCATTTCAGACATCCAATGAGATTGTCAAGCGCTTCCGGGGTTGAACGTTCGCGGTCAGTGTCTTCTACCCTCACAAGAAATACTCCGTCGTTGTGTCTGGCGTAAAGCCAGTTGAAGATGGCTGTCCTTATATTTCCTATATGCACATTGCCCGTGGGCGACGGCGCAAATCTGACTCTGGGCTGCATGACGTCTCTTTTCCCGGTTGACGGTTGATATTTTCCCGACAGCGAATATAACATTTTAGCCGGACACTGCAAACCCGGCCGCTGACGGGGACGCCGGTAAAGTGTGCGAATCTACCGTTCAAGGGCCGAAATAACGGCGCTGGTCTTGCCGGACGCGATCTTCCATTCCGTCTCTATCCTGTTGAGAATCTCGTCCCAGGCGCTGTAGTTCTGCCTGCCGGTTTTGGCGTACGACTCCTTCAGAATCTTCCGGTAAAGTAAAGACAATTTTTCCGCGGATCTTTCCCTTGAAAATTTTTCCGCGGTTTCGGCGGCGTTTTCGGACATGACCCCGCGTTCTTCAGCGCTTCTGCCGAAGAATTTCCCGACAGATTCCGCGAACGATGCGGCAGGGCTGTCATCCGGCAGCAGGAAACCGTTATTCCCATCTTTTACAATTTCGCGTGCGCCGCTGGCGTCCAAAGCTATAACAGGCGTGCCGGCTGCCATCGCTTCTGCAAGCACCATGCCCTGTGTCTCCGAGGTTGACGCGAAAAGAAAGATGTCCATCGCCCTGTATGCATCGGCCAGATTTTTTCCTGTCAGCGGGCCCGTAAATACGACTCTTTCCGACAGCCCCTGTTCGCTGAAATATTCCGCTGTCTTCTTCCGGGCCTTCCCGTCGCCAACAATCAGAAATGCCGCCATCTCATCTTCTTTCATGAACAGCGAAACGGCCTCCGCAAGAAAAGGAAGATTCTTCTCGTCCGCCAGCCTGCCTACATGGCCGAGAACGCGCGGGTGGCTTGCCTGCCCCCTTGTCGCCTGCGCCTTCTCAGAGTCGCCGCCGCCGAAAAGATCCCTGTCGACCCCGGTGGGGATCACTGTTCTCTCTGTTTCCACGCCCCGTTCCGCAAGTTCTTCCGCCACACTCTTGCCGGGAGCAACCACGTGGTTCACGAGATTGCAGTATTCCGTTGTCATCCGCACAACAAGACGTTTCATCATATCGGAGTCAAGCGGCACATAGTGAGTGTAGTTTTCGTAAAAAGTATGATGCGTGAACACAATCGGGAGGGAGCGTGCGCGCGCATAGCGCAACGCGGTATCGCCAAGCAAAAAAGGGTGATGGCTGTGTATCAGGTCCGGTTTAAATTCCCCGAGCCGGCTCTCCACTTTTATAGGTTCGGGAATCCTCACTGAAAAGTCACTTCCGTTAAAATTCTGGATCGCCTGTATTCTCAATGTCTTTGCGTCGGATTCTTCGGCTCCCTCGAAAGACGGAGCTACCACCAGGCATTTGTTTCCCGCGTATTCCAGGTCTTCAACGAAGGTTTTTACGGAACGCGCAACGCCGCCTACATGCGGCAGGTACGTGTTTGTAAACATTGCTATTCTCACTTACTGCTCCAATCCAGGACCGTCTCAGAGTTAAGTCCTTTTATTTCTTTTTCAATGCAGCCGGGCGCGGATAACAATATGGTTTCGGGGATTTCGCGCAGTTCGCCTTCCGCAAAGACGCGCAGTCCTTCGGGCAGGGCTCTCGCGGAAACGGAAACCTCTCCCCATGGCGTGGGCGCCGGCCCGAAACTCATCTCTCCTCCGTCCCTGTACCATTCGGGAAACAGGCCGCCGCACAAGACCAACTTTTCCTTTTCTTCACGAATGAAGATGTTGCGCATCATCATTGCCCACTCCGCGGCAGCCCAGCCGTGCTGCCCGTCACCCATGCACCCGCCAAGTGTAAAAGGGTGGACTGCTTCAGGCCAGTTGCCGGTAGAAGAGGCGAGTTCGGCCACGGAAAGGATAAGATCCCGGCTTCTGGGATCACCCTTGCGCAGAAGAGTCTGCGCGAGCGCCAGCGTCAGGTAAGCGTTGATGCCGGAATGAATCATGTCCTGGAAAAACCCCCCGCGCACAAAACAGTTCTCCAGCAGGTATTCAAGCGTGGATTCCACCCCGGAATCTTCCGGGCGCGTGATTTGAAGAGGGTAATCCGCCACCATCGATCCGACAGCCCCCGAATCCATCCTGCGGGAAGGGGCGGCCGGGATCGCGCCTTGCGGGTTTCGCGCCGAGGCCGCGGAAACGGAATCTCTAATGCTTTTCTCGAACGCGGCGGCATCCGAGAGGATCCGCTCCGCCGCCTGGTTTCTTCCCGCCCCCGACAATTGGGCGGCGGCGCATCTCAGTCCCGCCAATGCCCAGAAATCATCCCAGAAATAAAAGTCTACGGGACCCAGATGTTCAGCGGAAAAACCTGCCGGGAGAAGACCCTCGGCATTTTCGGGCCGCCATCCGCGGGCTCGTTTGCGTATGATCCAGTCTCCTCCCTTTTCAATCATGTCAAGCCAATCGTCCGGCAGGCTTTTTCCACTGAGGCGCTGATACCTGTCGATAATCCACAGGACCTGGCCGTTCGAATCCCATTCACCTTCCTGCGAGTGAAAGTACCCGTCGAAACTCTGCCGATCCCTGAACCCCGACAAGTGCTTCTCCGCCCGTTCTTCCATGCCCAGGGAAACAATGGCGTTAAGCATCAGGCAGGCATCCCTGAACCAGAAGCGCTTGTAAATGCATGGCCCTGGCACCACGTCCTCTGAACTTAAAAGGATCAATGTCCTGACGGCGTCTGCAAAAAGCTTCTCGATATTTTTATCGGGCACCCGCAGTTCCGGGCCGTTGTCCAACGCTTTTTTCCACGGGAGATTAACGGTATCGACGGCATCCTGTTCTGCGGGAAGCGGAATTCTGAGTCTGAGTTTCCTTTCAGCCGCTGTTCCGATATTAAACGCGAGCGCGGCTGTCGCCATCCCGACGGGACATGAAATGCTGTCAAGGTCCGTCTTTTCATCAAGACGGAACCGGACATCGCCCTGCGCGTACGAGGAAAAATAACGGGAGTCGGGTTCATCGGAAAAAACAACACTGTCTTCCCTGATCGCGGAAACGGTGAGTTCAACACCGTCCATGCCAATGGCGTCAATAAACTGTACACCCTCGGGATTGCACGGCCTCGCGCTCGCCACCAGGCGCGTCCCCTCCGGCGCTTCGGCGCAAACAGATATCTCCAGGAACACGCCTGCCTCGTCCCTTTTTACTCCGGCTGTGCTCGAAAGTTTTCCGGCACGGTTCTCCACCACGGTGAACACGGCCAGATCCTTGCCCGGAACATTTCTCTGCACAGCCTGTTCCTGCCGGGACGGAAACAACTCCTCCCCGCCGGGCCCGATAAGCCAGAAGTCAAGCGACCACGAGTCACCGCCAGGCGATATCAGCCCCCTGGGATCCACTATCGGATAATTCCCGTAGTCCGGCAGCCCCAGGGCTGTCCAGTTACGCTGGGTCAGATTGATGTGACTGAAAGAAAACGCCCTGGGAATGAATCCGGGATCCCGTGGATTGAACTGGCGCTCCACCCAGTGGGGCCATACCCAGTCCAGATTATGCTGTATCGCTTTGGTGTTAACCAGGCCCCTCGCGTGAAAAACCGCACCGGCACGTATAAGCTCTATGGGTTCCTGTACGTCAGACGGCTCGGAAAACTGGCGCAGCTTTGCCAGTATCGAAAACGGATCGATAAACCCGTGGCTCTTTGCCGCACGCCTGATGAGATAGTGGAATATCGCGGTTTCTATCTTCGTTCGTATCTCGTTGACCAGCTGTAACATATTATCTCATAAACCCCGTTTGCTATGTTTATATTACTTATTTTTGCTACGCGGGAAACTTGTATATCGAACACGCGATCAGCCCGGACTACGCCCGCTCCTTTTCCGGTGCAATGATTCTGTAGATTCTGGGGAAGAGGTATTTGAGGACGGCAGCTGTGGGCACGGCGAAGATCATGCCGGATATCCCGGCGAAGAGGCCGCCCAGCAGGACTACTATTATAGTCTCGAATATATTGAGGCCCAGAGCTTCGCCGACAAGTCTCGGGTAAAGGAAAAGCTGTTCCAGCACACCGTTCATAAGCACGTACATGAAGATGACACCGAGTATGGTAACGGCAGTGGTCTTTCCGAGCGCCAGGCACACGGTGAGCGTCAGCAGGGCACTGGCGAGGGGGGCAATAAACGGAAGAAGTATGGTGAAGCCGGCAAGGAGTCCGAGCACGGGACCATACGGGACTCCGAGAATTGTGAAGGCGGCAATGTAAATAATGCTTTCGATGATTATGATAGAGACATAGCCCCTGACCCAGGTCTGGAGTTTTCCGAAGACTGTGTCGAGGATCTCCTGAGCGCTTTCCCTGGTTTCAGGACTCGTGGCCGGCATCCAGTCGCTTCTGAAAATCGAGTTGACCAGAACCTGTCCGATACTCATCTTTTCCTCTTTGACATGTCTGTACATCGCCAGCTTGTTAATGAACAGCGAAAAGAAGAAAACGGTCAGCAGAGTGTTGAGAAGCAGGGATGCGATCGCGCCGATGATCCCCGCGAAATACGCGAAAACGCCACCGGACTTTGTGATGGCGGCTTTAATAAGCTTGTCTCTGGTCTGCGGATCCCCAAGGTTTTCCCTGAGAAGCCTGACGAGATAGGTCACTCCGGGCACTTTTTCGAATTTCGCCACGAATGCGTCGGTTTTACGACTGACATTGTCCTGCCAGGAATCCTGTTTTCCGTCCGGTTCGGCAACCCCGCCTGTTTCGGCGGTTGCCGCAACTTTTGATTCCGATTTCACGTGGGAGACGTAGGACATCGATCCCCATACTATCATGCAGCCGAGCAGGACGGCGCTCGCGACCACCGTGATGACAGTGGCGTTTCCCGCGCGTTTGCTGATTGTTTCGACGTTTTTCCTTTGGGCCTCGTCTTTATCGAGTCGGTCCTTTTTCTTGCCGGTGATCTTCCCGAACAGGACGCGTGCGGCGGCCGACGGGAACGAGAATATTCTGCCCAGCACCGGACGGTTGAAGAGGTGTTTTTCGTACCACTCATGCAGCGGAAGGAAAAAGTATGCGAGAATAAGGCCGAAGAGAACGGATTTCAGGAAGGTGGCGGTGAGGACAAAAAGCGCGAGGATAATTATGGCCGAAAGGACACCGGCCCCGGAGCGGAGTATTTTTTCCATGCGTTCCCTGCGCAGAGCCGCTTTTTCTTCAAGGGACTTTATCTCGTCCTCTTCAAGTCCGGCGGCACGGCAGTAATCCAGGACAATAGAACGTTCACCTTCGCTGTAATCGCCGTCGGACCACGCAACATCCAGCAGAGCGGAGACAAGTTCCCGGCTGTTTTTCCCGTCCAGGTCTTTAAGGGCATCAATCGCTTCCTCGCGGGGCGCAAGATCCCCGGATTTGATTTCTTTCATAAGCTCCGAGACTTCGCCGGGAGTCTTTCCCTGTGAGAGTACGGATTCGATCTTGCGCAGTTCGCCCTCGCGCACCACACCGTCAGCATTTATTATGTCTGAAAGCAGGGAGAGCAGCGCGGACACGCCCTCGGCGCCGGTGTCCGCATCACCCTTTTGCGGGAAATGCATGACCGTGTCGAAGGCCCGTTTGAAAGGGTTTCCGGAAATCCCGGATCTGTCACGCAGCATTGATACCAAGCTCAAAACAATTTCCTCCGGAGCAGTAATGAATCAGGCGCTGCCCCCGCTTATTCCCATCATATTCGTTCGGGGTCAGTCCCGGACAGTCTTCGAGTGTCTCAGCCCCGATCCCGACGTGCTTTGCTGAATATATACGACAAAAGTATGCCGATCCAGGTCTCAAGATACCCTGTTCAGGTGAAAAATCAATAAGTAAAAAAGGCGTTTAAGAGGCGACAGCGCCGGAAACTCATGAAACATGGGGCTTGAAGGGACGGCGTAAGCGTTTGATGGAATCTGCCTTGCCTGTTTTCGGATTGTATGAGACGACAGCCGCTTCGAGTTTGATGTTTGTATCTTCGACGGGCATCCTGTTGGGCATACCGCTTGTAAACCTTTCGACTACTGAATCGACCGTGCGTCCGAGAATGGAGTATTCGGCTCCCACCATACCCACATCGCTGATAAACGCCGTCCCTCGCGGGAGTATTTTTTCATCGGAGGTCTGCACGTGAGTATGCGTTCCAAAAACGGCCGTGACCCTTCCGTCAAGATAGTACGCGAGCGCGGCCTTTTCACTGGTGGCCTCGGCGTGCATGTCTACTATCACCACGGGCGTCCTGTTCCCGATTTCGCGCAGCGCGCGGTCCGCCGCCTCGAAAGGACATGACGCAATGTTTTTCATGAAAACTCTTCCCTGCAGATTTATTACCGCGATCTCGGCGCCTGCGGGATCTCTGAACACGCCGTATCCATTTCCCGGCTGTTTCGGGCTGCAGTTATAGGGTCTGAGCACATTTTTCAGGCCCGCAATCTCGTTCGCAAAACATTTCTGGTCCCAGACATGGTCGCCGCTTGTGGCGACATCCACCGGATCCGGCATAAAGGCCTTGAGACATTTTTCCGTCACGCCGGCCCCACCGGCTGCGTTTTCCGCGTTTACCACGACAAAAGAGCACATGAACTCGCTACGCAGCGCCGGAGTCATCTCCCGCACCGCGCGGCGCCCGTTTTTCCCGACTATATCGCCTATGAACAGGATATTCATTTTGCGTAATGCACCGATCTCGTCTCGCGGATGACGGAGACTTTTATCTGTCCGGGATAATTCATCTCGCTCTCAACGCGCTCGCAGATGTCTCTGGCAAGGCCCTGCGCGCTGTTGTCGTTTATCTTGTCGGGTTCCACAACGACGCGAAGTTCGCGGCCCGCCTGCAGCGCGAAACAGTTTATCACGCCGCTGAAGCTGTGGGCTATGTCCTCAAGCTGTTCCAGGCGTTTGAGGTACAACTCGGCGGTTTCGCTCCTTGCTCCCGGCCTTGAGGCGCTTAGGGCATCACATGCGTTGACGAGTATGGCATATGGAGAGAGAGGATCGACCTCCTCGTGGTGCGCCGCCACGGCGTTGACGATATCTTTGGGTTCGTTCTGTTTCCGGAGCAGCTCGGCGCCGATCGAGGCATGTGACCCTTCCGCTTCGTGGTCCACGGCCTTTCCTATATCGTGCAGAAGCCCGATACGTTTTGCTTTCTGGACGTCCAGCCCCAGCTCCCCTGCTATTATTCCCATGAAAAAAGAAGTTTCCAGTGAATGTTTGAGCACGTTCTGCGAATAGCTGTATCTGTATTTGAGTCTTCCGAGCAGCCGCACCAGGTTGGCCGGCAGGCCCTGCACGCCTGTCTCCAGCACGGCTTCCTCCCCGGCGGAAAAGATATCTTCATCCACCTCTTTCCTCACTTTCTTCAGGAGTTCCTCGATGCGCGTGGGGTGTATGCGCCCGTCATCAATCAGTTTGATAAGAAGCTGTCTTGCCACCTCTTTGCGTACCGGGTCGAAACATGAGATCACAACCGCTTCCGGCGTATCGTCTATGAGAAGGTTGACCCCGGTCTCGGCCTCGATGGCGCGTATATTTCTGCCGTCGCGCCCGATAATCCGTCCCTTCATGTCGTCCGAGGGCAGAGGAATCGTGCTGGTAGTCCTTTCATTCGTGCAGTCCGAAGCATAACGCTGCATTGCCTGTATCATTATCTTCTGTGCCTCCTTTTCGGAGCGCTGCCTGGTTTCTTCCTGAATAGTCCTTATCAGTTGTCCGGCTTCGTTCTGGACTTCGCCCTTGAGCTTTTCCAGAAGTATATTTCTCGCCTCGTCCCTGCTCATGCCGGCGATATTCTCAAGCTGGTCGACCTGCCGGGATATCTGGGATGCGAGTTCTTTTTCCTTTTCGGAGAGCCTGTCCCTCGTGGACTCGACCTCTTCTTCCCTGCGTTCGATGCTGGCGATGCGCGAGTCCAGGGCGTCCGCCTTTTTCTCGATATTCTCTTCGCGCTGGTTGAGTCTTTTTTCGAGGGTCAGGATTTCCTGGCGCCGTTCTTTTGCCTCCTGTTCGTATTCCTCCCGGATCTTAAGCGCCTCGCTTTTCGCGGCGACTTTAGCTTCGCGAAGAATATGTTCCGCCTCCTTTTTCGCGTCATCGCGGATACTTGCGGCGGAACTTGCGGCGGACTTGTCCCAGAGTTTATCGATGAGGCGATATACCATCACTCCGATAATACCTCCGGAAAACACGAACAATATAATTTTCACCATTGGGTTCATAATGATATCTCCTCCTTGTAGTTTTTGCATTGCCGGACCCCGTCCTCGCTGACCAGGATATCCATTTTCCGGTCATGCGCTTCGGACGGGATTTCCCCGGCGATCTGATTTTTAAAACAAATTCCTATTTTTTCCCCTTCCACCCCTTCAAGAAACCTGTCATATACCCCGTTTCCCCGTCCGATCCTGTTTCCGCGAAGATCGAAAGCTATTCCCGGCACGAGCCACGGGATTCCTGAAAGTTTTACGGACGCGACGACGGGCTCAGATTCTCGCGGTTCGAGTATCCCGTAGTTGCCGCTCGTGAATCCGCCGTCCCGGGAGCTTGCTTCCGCCATGTGGTAGGCTCCCTCCCGGTTCCGGCTTCTTGGAAAGCACAATTTTTTTCCCCGGTCGAAAGCGGCCCACAGGAAAGGCCTGATATCCGGTTCTCTCCCGAAGGGGTAAAAACAGGCTATGCGTGCTGCGTTTTTCAAGGTCTCGACCTCTTCAAGCTTTTCGCATATCGCTTCCGAGCAGCTTCTCCGCAACCCGTCATCCATTCGCCTGATTTTCTCGGAGAATCGTTTTCTGAGCATGAATTTTAATGTTAGAATATCCGTCATTTTCCCGTCATTTGCTTTTTGCGCCGTCCCCGCGGAGCTTGTCCCAGTACTTGATGCGTTCTGCGATTTTAGCCTCGTAACCGATTCCGTCCGGGCGATAATACTTTTTATCAATGCCCAGGTAGTCCTGCGCCGCAAAATTGTCCTTTTCTGAATGCGGATAGATGTACCCTTTGCCGTGCCCCATTTTTTCGGCTCCGGAATAATGGCTGTCGCGGAGGTGTTTCGGGACGGGCGCAATGCGCATGGATCTGATGTCTTGAGTCGCCTCGTCTATCGCCTTGATGGCGGCGTTGCTTTTAGGGGCGGTCGCGCAGTACGTAACGGCCTGGGAGAGTATTATCCTGGCCTCGGGCATGCCTATCATCTCGACAGCCTGCATAGCGTCAAGGGCAACAGACAGAGCTCTGGGGTCGGCGTTTCCGACGTCCTCCGATGCAAAGATAACTATTCTGCGGGCGATAAACCTTATATCCTCGCCTGCGTGGAGCATTTTCGCGAGCCAGTAGACCGAGGCGTCCGGATCGCTTCCCCTCATGCTTTTGATGAAGGCGCTTGCCGTATCGTAATGGCCGTCGTCGCCGTAGTCCAGCGCCTTCTGCTGTATTGAGGCCTCGGCGGTCTCCAGATTTATGACCACGGCGCCGTCCCGGCGGATATCGCTTGTTGAAACAGCGATCTCCAGCGCGTTGAGGGCTCTTCTCGCGTCTCCCTCGCAGCTTTCGGCAAGGAATTCGGCCGCGTCGTCCTCGATCTGGATTTTTTCCGATTCAAATCCTCGTTCATCGGATATGGCGTGTCGGAGAACCGCGATAATATTTTCAGTTGAAAGAGGTTCCAGTTTGAATACCAGCGAGCGCGAAAGCAGAGGGCCGTTTATGTAGAAGAACGGGTTTTGTGTAGTTGCCCCGACGAAGCGTACTGTGCCGTTTTCTATTACGGGCAGAAGGACATCCTGCTGGGCCCGGTTGAAGCGGTGTATCTCGTCTATGAAAAGAATCGTTCTTCTTCCGTTGCCTGCCGCCCTGGTTTCCGCCGCGGATATTTCCCGCCTGATGTCCGAGACCTTCGAGACCACTCCGGAAAGGCGTAAGAACGCGCTGTTGGTCTGCAGGGCTATAAGTTCCGCGAGGGTTGTCTTGCCCGAGCCCGGGGGCCCGGCGAGGACTATCGAGCTGAAGCTGTCGGCGTCGATTGCGCGTCTGAGAAGTTTTCCTTTGCCGAGAATATGTTCCTGCCCCAGATAATCGTCGAAAGACCGGGGGCGCAGACGCGCCGCCAGCGGGGGGCGGACAGAGCTGTCCCGGTGGGTATCGGCCGGTTCGTCTTGACCTTCATTATTGAAAAGCAGGCTTTCCATGAATTCCCTGGCAGGGAACTACGGGCAGGCTTCAAGGCAGCAACAACGGCTCCATTGTGGTGGAGAAACGCGTTTTACAGAATCGATTTCTTTTCGCTAATAGTCTGTATTCGGATATTGTCTTCATATCTTCCTTGCGGGGCCCTGGATCTCCTGTTCGTCGCTTATGTCCAGGCGCGGCGCGGTGGTTGTTCAGAGATGTATTATTCTGTATCAGCCTCGGTATGTGCCGGTCCGTATTCTTCCCGATTAGTTTGTTTTAAGTTGATATTTCCGCCCCGCTCCCGCGGGAAGCGGAATGATTTGTCCAGCATTAAAGATACCGGCATTTCAGAAAAAAACAACTTTCCCGAAGGAAAATAGAGATTTTAGCCTGTAATCCCATAGCCCGGGGCATCGCCCCCAAAATGGCAGGCCGCGCCTGTCTGCGTGCCTGCCTGAGCGACTACGCTCGCAG
>CAZGYO010000023.1:9709-13040 GCA_964530455.1 uncultured Victivallales bacterium | reverse complement strand
CGTGGAGAAAATTCGGAAGTATGCTTGACAGCGGACACTGAAGAAGGCAAACTATTGGCCCTCCTCGCGAAAGGGGAGATGTCGGTGGACGCACTTGCCCGGGAGTCCGGAATACCCGCGGGAACACTGCTGGTGTGCCTGATGAAGATGGAAATGAAGAAGCTGGTGGTGCAGCTTCCAGGGAAACGATATAAAAAGAGGGTTTGAATGCCTGCAGAAAACAAAAAACTGGTGATAGTCGAGTCCCCCGCCAAGGCAAGGACGATTTCCCGCATTCTTGGAAAGGACTACAATGTGGTGGCCTCGATGGGTCATGTGCGCGACCTTCCCGAGAAGAGTTTCGGCGTAGATATAAAGAACGGATTCCAGCCGATATACCGCGAGACCAGGCCGAAGCAGGTATCGGAACTGCGTAAGGCAGCCAAAGGCGTTTCGGAGATTTATCTAGCGCCGGACCCCGACCGCGAGGGCGAAGCTATAGCCTGGCATATCAAGGAGATCCTTGACGGGGAAAAGAAGCGCGATTTCCACCGGGTGGTCTTTCATGAGATAACGCGTTCGGCCGTAAAGAAGTCCTTTGAGAATCCCGGCGAACTGAATATGGATCTGGTGGATGCGCAGCAGGCGAGGCGTGTTCTCGACAGGTTGGTGGGGTATAAGATAAGCCCTCTTCTCTGGACGCGGATAAAAAGGGGAGTGAGCGCCGGGCGCGTACAGTCTGTCGCTCTGCGGCTGGTCTGCGAGCGCGAGCGCGAGATAATGGCCTTCAAGCCCGTGGAATACTGGATTTTGACCGGGAGTTTCGAACAGGCGGACGGGGACGGCTGTTTTGAGGCTGTTCTTTACCAGATAAATGGAGAGAAAGCCGGGATCTCCAGTGAAAGCCAGGCCCGTGAGGTTGTTTCCGCGCTCGGAGAGAAAGCGGAGTTCAACATCGCGGAGGTCAAGAAGACGGAGAAGAAAAGAAATGCGCCGCCGCCGTTCATTACGAGTACTCTGCAGCAGGCTGCCGGCGCCGCGTTGCGTTTCGGCGCCGGACGCACCATGCGTATTGCGCAGCAGCTATATGAGGGTATAGAGATAGGAAACGGCGGCCCGACCGGACTCATAACGTATATGCGGACGGACTCGTTTTCGGTTGCGCGCGAGGCGCTGGATTCCTGCCGTGAGTATATCGCATCCAATGTGGGCAGAGAGTATCTTCCGGAAAAACCGAACTTTTTCAAGAGCAGGGCATCAGCGCAAGCTGCGCACGAAGCCATACGGCCGACGGACGTTAATCTTACGCCGGAGAGGGCGAAGAATTATCTGGACAACTCACAGCTCAGGCTCTACACGATCATCTGGCGGCGTTTTGTGGCCAGCCAGATGTCTCCGGCCCGTTACGCGAACACGTCGGTGCTTCTTGACAGTCCTGGAAGCGACGGAAGGGACTATGTTTTCCGTGCCAGCGCCACGATCTGCATTTTTCCGGGATACATGAAGGTATACAAGGATAAAGACGGGAACGGGGAAGATGACGTACATCTTCCGGTTCTGGAAGAGGGGGCCTCCTGCATTCTGGCCGGCATGGAGACCGAACAGAAGTTTACCGAAGCTCCTCCGCGTTTCACGGAGGCCACACTTATACGTGAACTCGAACGCAATGGTATCGGCCGTCCTTCTACATACGCGTCGATTGTCAATACCATACAGAAACGCGATTATACGGGCAAAGATAAAGGGCGGCTTGTTCCTACAGAACTGGGGTTAAACGTCAACGACTACCTGGTACAGACTTTTCCCGAGCTTGTGCAGGTAGGTTTCACCGCGGAAATGGAGTCAAGGCTGGACAAGATAGAGGAGGGCGGCTTGAAGTGGACCGAGATGCTCTCGGACTTCTACGAACATTTTTCTGCTTGGCTGGATGATCTCAAGCAGCAGGGCGCTCCGGAACCTGAAAAAGCCGCCGGCTTGTTCGGTATACTGGACAAGGTTGACGAATGGCAGACCGGCACAGGGTCCGGCGGTCGGAAGTTTGACGACCGTTCTTTTGTGGAATCTCTCGAAAAGCAGTTCAAGGAAAAAGGTTCACTTACGGGAAGGCAGTGGGACGCGCTTCTCAAGGTGGCATCGAAATACGCGGAGAAGATACCGGGCTTCGGAGACTTCGCGGCTGAATCCGGCATTGCCGCCGAGATAAAGGAGAAGCAGCTCGCCGTGAGCGGAGGGAATCGCCCCGGAGAAGCGCCGGAAGATGACAAGAGGATTATGGAGCTTTTTGATTCGGTAGAACTCGATACCGGAGATGGCGGCCGCTACGACGACGGAAAGTTCGTCGCTTCGATAAACTCGCAGGTCGAGTCAGGCCGAGCGCTTACGCCGCGGCAGAAGAATGCCCTGGGCAAGCTCGCGCTAAAATACAGGAACAAGTTAGAGGATTTCAGTAGACTGTCAGAGCTTCTGGGTATCGAGGAGGAAGCTGAAAAGCCGCCCGACACCGAGTCCGCGCAAATGCTCAAAGAACTCGAGGCCGTTGATAAATGGGATGAACCGGTGAAGCGCAAAAAAAGGACATACGACGACAAGGCGTTTGTAGAATCTCTTGCCAAACAGTTTGAAAGGCGCGGTTCACTCAGTCCCAAACAGAAGTCCGCTTTAAGGAAAATCCATGCCAGATATTCCGGCAAACGGGCGGATAAGGCCGATTCCGGCAAATAAAGCGGATCTTGCCGAGCTTTGTTCTGTTTCAGGTTGGCGAAAGTTTAACGCATTAGTTTCCAGTGCTTTAGGCATTGTATTCCTCTTTGGTAAGTTCGGCTTTGTTCGAGGCTGAATAAAAAAAAAGAATATTTTTATGAAAACGAACTGGACAGTTTGGGCTATACTGATTATTCTTAATGCCCTGTTCGCCTCTCCGGTTTTGGCCGAGGACACCGATGCCGATGCCGGCCCGGAGAACAAGTCCGTCGAACCCCGGACGGGACGGGACGGACAGGACGAACTGAGAGCGCTGAAAGCGGAGCTGGCCGCGGTCGAGAAGGAGCTTCTGATTCTTCGAAAGACCCTGGCGGATGTTCTCGAAAGGAGTACTGAGCGTAACCGGGAATATAAGCGCGTCCTGATGAGCCTCGGAGGCACGCTCTTCGAGTCCGAAAAGAAGAATATCGGGCGCGACGAAGAGGCGCTGCTTGAAGCAATGCTTTCAGTTAACGATTCGGCGCGGGACCTTGTCTCGGATGCCTTGAGCTTTTGTGTTTTTGTAGAGAAGTCGCTCGAGGAGCTTGATGTCCCGGACCTGGTGCGCGTCAGAATGAAGATAAGGATGGACGAACTGCGGGCTTCGGCCGAG
>CAZGYO010000023.1:0-9699 GCA_964530455.1 uncultured Victivallales bacterium | reverse complement strand
GATGCTGAACGCGAAGGTTCGGGCTCCTGAAAAGCGGAAACGGCTTGAGAAGTGCCGGATACTCGAGATCAACGACGAGTTGCAGGTTATACTACTCTCCAGCGGATCCGCGCAAGGAGTTTTCAGCGGCCTGATGTGGAGGACCGCGGTCGGTGACCCGGACAGGGAGGCGTTGCTGAAAACTGTTGCGGTGCGCCCTTTTCTGTCGGCCGCCGTGCTTGTAAAAGGAAAAATGGAAGATCTGGTTCCGGGAATGATACTTGAACTCGGTTCCGATGTGAAAGAATAAAAATATACGGGAAACAATAATGGAAGTTTCAGCTACGACAAAATATGCGAGGATCGCGCCGGAGAAGGCGCGGCAGGTTTCGCGGCTTCTGCCGGGCAAACCCGCGCAGGAAGCGCTCCGGTCACTGGAGTTCATGCCAAGAAAGGCCGCGAGAATGATTCTCAAGACGCTGAAATCCGCGGTGGCCAATGCCGAGAACAATTTCGACCTGAACCGGGACGAACTGTTTGTAAAGACCGCCGAGGTTGGCCCGGGCCCCACGCTGAAACGTTTTCATACCAAGGCGAGGGGAATGGCGGGGCGCATTGCGAAGCGGACGAGCCATTTCACGATAGTATTAAGCGACGAGACGAGATAATCTTAAGGAGTATCCTGTGGGACAGAAAGTAAATCCGGTAGGGTTCAGAGTAGGCGTTAACAAGAACTGGGATTCCAGGTGGTTTGCCAGGAAGGACAGATTCGGCGACTGGCTGAACGAGGATCTCAAGATACGCAAATATATAAAGAATGAATTCTACAACGCGGCGATCGCGAAGATAATGATCGAGCGGTCGGCGAACCGCATACGGATTACGATATACACTGCCCGTCCCGGGATGCTTATCGGGCGCAAGGGGGCGGAACAGGAGCGCATTCGCTCATGGGTTGCGAAGTTCGCGAACAGCACGGACATATTAATTGACGTCAAGGAGATACGCGATGCAGAGAAGAATGCGCAGCTTGTGGCCGAAAACATAGCCATGCAGCTTGAGCGCAGGATAGGTTTCCGGCGCGCGATGAAGAAGGCGATTCAGCTCGCGATGGATATGGGAGTGGAAGGGATAAAGGTACAGTGCTCCGGCCGCCTGGGCGGCGCCGAACTGTCGCGGAGCGAGCAGTACAAGGAAGGCAAGATTCCGCTGCATACACTGCGCGAGAACATAGACTACGGGTTTACGGAGAGCAACACCACGGCCGGGAAGATCGGAGTCAAAGTCTGGATATGTCACAAAGAATCCTTTGAGGAGATGAACAATGCCACTAATGCCCAAAAGGGTAAAGCACCGAAAGGTACAGCGCGGAAATAACGCCGGGCTTGCCAGGAAGAACAACAAGCTGGATTTCGGCGACTACGGAATTCAGGCGCTTGAGCGCGGAATGATATCCAACAATCAGATTGAATCCGCGCGTGTAGCCATAAACAGGCACCTGAAACGCCGCGGGAAGGTATGGATCAGGATATTTCCGGACAAGCCCGTGACGAAGAAACCTCTGGAGACGAGGATGGGAAAGGGCAAAGGCAACACGGAAGGTTGGGTGGCCAAGGTGCAGCCCGGCAGGGTAATGTTTGAAGTCAGCGGCTGTTCCCTGAATGTCGCGAGGGAGGCCATGTATCTTGCGGCCGGCAAATTATCGGTACGCAGTAAATTTATTTCGAGGGAAATGGTATAAGACCAGGAGAGTTCTGTTACGATGAAAATGAACGAGATAAGAGAGATGACCGACCCGGAACTCGACCGGTTATTCGAGGAACTTCAGGTTGAGAGGCTCAACCTGCAGATACAGGCGAAAACCGGACAGTTGCAGAACAGCGCCAGGATACGCCGGATCCGTAGAGACATAGCCAGGATCAAGACTGAAAAAACAAATCGTGCCGCGCAGCCGGCAGAAACGAATTGAGACAAGGATTTTAGACATGGCCAATGCCCATAAAAATGAAGAGACGAGCCCGCGGGGAAACCGCAAGGAGCGTTACGGCACTGTTGTAGGGGACGCCCGAGACAAGACAATAGCGGTGGACGTGGCGCGACGTTCGACGCATCCGCTGTACAAGAAGGTTGTGAAATCGACGAAGCGCTACAAGGTTCACGACGAGAACAACGAAGCCCGTGCCGGGGACGTAGTGAGTATTATTGAGACCAGGCCTCTGAGCAAGACCAAGCATTGGCGCCTCAAGGAAATCATGAGCCGTTCGGAATCCTGAAAACACTGGAGAGACTCTTTTTATGATACAGATGCAGACAAACTTGCAGGTGGCGGACAATTCGGGCGCCAAGCGCCTCATGGCGATCACGGTCCTCGGCCAGAGCCGCCGCTACGCGGGCGTGGGCGACATAATTAAGGCCAGCGTCAAGGAAGCGATACCTGGTTCGGCGGTGAAGAAAGGCCAGGTAGTCGATGCGGTTGTGGTCAGGACGAAGGCCAAGCTTCGCCGCGAAGACGGATCGTACCTTCGATTCGACAACAACGCGGCCGTCGTGCTGGATCCCCAGCGGAATCCGCTCGGTTCGCGAATTTTCGGACCTGTCGCGAGGGAACTGCGTGAAAAGCAGTTCATGAAGATTGTTTCTCTTGCTCCGGAGGTGCTGTGATGGCTAAGATGCATGTAAAGAAAGGCGACCGCGTGCTGGTTATAACCGGCAAATGGAAGGGAGAGGAAGCCCGAATAAGGGACGTGATCTCCTCCAGTTCCAGGGTTGTCCTTGAGATTTCATCTCTGTCACCGGCAAAACAGAGTCAGATAGGGCGCCGTACGATCAAAAAGAGCCAGGACAATCCGCAGGGCGGCTTGATTGAGCGTTCGGTGTCGGTACACGTCTCGAACGTCAAGTTGCTCGACAAGAAAGGCAAGGGGAAAAAGGCATCGGAAAAAGCTGGCAAGCCAGAGAGTTCATCGAAGAAAGAGAAGGAATAATCCATGCCGGATATATACAAGAGATATAAAGAGGAAGTCAAAAAAACGCTCCGTGACAAGCGCGAGTACAGCAACGACTTTGAGATTCCCGCTCTGTCCAAGATAGTTGTCAGTACCGGTATAGGCTCGGACAAGGAGCGGGACACCTTCAACGAGGCAAGGGAGCAGATTTCCCTTGTGACCGGCCAGATGCCGGTAACAACAAAATCCAGGAAGAACGTAGCGAACTTCAAGTTGCGCCGCGGGATGCAGGTGGGCGCAATGGTGACACTTCGCGGGGCGCGGATGTACGAGTTCTACGACAGGCTTGTCCACAACGCGCTTCCGAGGATTCGCGACTTTCGCGGGGTTCCCCGAAAATCCTTTGACGGCGCAGGCAACTACAATCTGGGAATTCAGGACATAAGCGTCTTCACGGAGATAGATCTTGACAAGGTAAAACAGCCAATCGGCGTAAACATAACAATAGTCACATCGGCCGGCTCGGACGAAGAAGCGATGGAACTGCTTCAGGAGCTGGATATGCCGTTCAGTTAAAAGAGAGGAAAAACATGGCTAAAAAGAGCCTTATATCAAAATCAGCGAGAAAAGCCAAGTTCTCGTCCAGGCAGTACAGCCGATGCATGAACTGCGGGCGTCCCCGGGCGTACATCAGGAAATTTAAACTTTGCCGTATCTGTTTCCGCGAACTGGCCTCGCAGGGCAAGATTCCGGGTATAGTCAAGGCCAGCTGGTAGAGGAGAAGCATACTATGAGCATGCAGGACCCGATTTCAGATATGCTGACGCGCATACGCAACGCCGGAATGGCGGCGTTGCCGGAGGTTTCGCTTCCGGCGTCCAGGATAAAGCAGGACATAGCCGAGACACTGAAGAAGGAAGGCTATATAAGCGGTTGCAGGAGTGAGGGTGAAGGGATTGACAAAAAATTGGTATTGACCTTGAAATACTACAAGCGCAAACCGGTCATAGAAGGTCTGAAGAGAGTCAGCAAGCCTTCGTGCAGGATATATTGCGGTTCAAGAGATATACCCAGGGTAAGGAACGGACTGGGAACGGTAGTCCTTTCGACGCCGGAAGGTGTTCTCAGCGGTCGCTCCGCATCGGAAAAGAAACTCGGCGGAGAAGTTCTCTGTTACGTTTGGTAAAAAGGAATATTATAAATGTCACGTGTTGGAAACAAACCGATAGAAATTCCCGACGGGGTGAAAGTCGATGCGGCACAGGGAGAAGTGAAGGTCGAAGGGCCTCTTGGAAAACTCTCTCGCAGGATTCCCCCGTTGGTTGGGATCAAGATCGAGGATGGAATCGTCTATGTCTCGCGCGAGAACGAGACGAACCGCGCGAAGGCCATGCACGGGCTGGCCAGGAGCCTTGTCAACGGGATGGTTATCGGCGTAAAGGACGGATTCAAAAAGGAACTGGAGATCGTCGGGGTCGGCTACAGAGCCCAGGCGAGCGGCCAGAAGCTGAATCTGAATATCGGATACTCGCATCCGGTTGAGTACGAGGTGCCGCAGGGTATAAAGGTTTTGGTTAACGACAATACGAAGATATCCGTAGAGGGTTTTGACAAGCAACTGGTCGGGGAAGTAGCCGCCACGATCAGGCGCTTCAGAAAACCCGAACCCTACAAAGGCAAGGGTATCCGTTATGTCGGCGAGCGTATAATAATGAAGGAAGGTAAAACCGTAGGATAGTCTTATATCCTGACAGAAAAGGTTGATTTGAGATATGATTTTCAAGAGCAAAAAGGAAAAGCGCAGGCTCAGGCACAGGAGATCACGTAAGAAAGTTGCGGGCACAGCCGAACGTCCGCGCCTGTCGGTGTGTTTCACTTCTAAGCATATATATGTTCAGTTAATTGATGACGATACAGAGAAGACACTGGCATCAATTTCGAGTCTCGACCCGGAATTCGTCAAAGGGAAACACAAGACGGGCATCGAGGGAGCCGGAGTTCTCGGCAAAGTGCTCGGGCAGAGGGCTGCCGAAAAAGGAATAAAAAAAGTTGTTTTTGACCGTGGAGGGTTCAAATTCCACGGTCGTGTCAAGGCGCTGGCAGATGCGGCGCGAGAATCAGGCCTACAGTTTTAGGAGTTACAATGGCTAAATCCAGATCCGCAGAATATAAGAATGACGAAAGTAACGGCGAGGCATCGCTTGAGGAGCGCGTCGTAAGCATCAACCGCTGTTCAAAGGTTGTAAAGGGCGGGAGAAACTTCAGTTTCAGCGCGCTGGTTGTCGTGGGCGACAAGGCGGGCAATGTAGGAGTGGGTTTCGGGAAAGCCAACGAAATCTCCGATGCGATTAAAAAGGGAGGCGAGCTCGCGAAGCGCGGAATGTTCAGGGTTCCTCTGGTAAAGGGAACCATTCCGCATGAGGTGGAAGCTAAATACCGCGGCGGGAGGGTGCTTATCAGGCCCGCGTCGCCGGGTACGGGGCTTATCGCGGGCGGAGCTATGC
Source organism: uncultured Victivallales bacterium (assembly GCA_964530455.1). Taxonomy (GTDB): domain Bacteria; phylum Verrucomicrobiota; class Lentisphaeria; order Victivallales; family CAZGYO01; genus CAZGYO01. Next base: position 4,271 of record CAZGYO010000023.1, on the reverse strand, counting down.
GCGCCGTTCTTGATCTTGCCGGGGTCAGCGATATTCTTGCGAAGTCCCTTGGCTCGGACAACCCTGTAAACGTAATAAAAGCAACAGTTAAAGCCATCGGGATGCTGGAGACCCGCGCGGACGTCATGGAACGACGCGGTCTGAGCATGGCCGAGGCATAGTCAGGAAAGCAGATATGAAACTTCATGAACTAAAAGCCAGTTCATCAAAGCGTTCGAGGAAGCGTATCGGGCGTGGTGATGGTTCTGGATCCGGAGGGACCTGCGGGCGCGGTCACAAGGGGCAGAAGTCCCGTTCCGGGTCCTCAATACGGCCTCATTTCGAGGGTGGCCAGATACCTCTGTTCCGTCGTCTTCCCAAGCTGGGGTTCAACCGCGTAGAGAGCTGCAAGTACAACATCGTGAACACAGATACACTGGAAGAGGTGTTCGGCGACAAGGATACAGTGGACCCTGAAGCTCTGAGAAAGAAGGGTGTAATCCGCAAAAGCGACCGTCCCGTGAAGGTTCTCGGGCGTGGCGAGATCAAAAAATCACTTATGGTGAAGGCCGACCTGTTTTCGGCGACCGCCAGGAAAAAGATCGAAGACGCGGGCGGCAAGTGCGAATTAATCTGAACCTGGCCGTAGTAACGGTCTGAAACGGAAAAAATGTTTTCAGCATTTTTCAACAGCTTTAAAATAAAGGAACTCAGGGGACGCATTCTCTTTGCCATGGGGCTTATAGTCCTGTGCCGGATAGCGGCCAACATTCCCTGTCCCGGAGTCGATCCCAAGGCTCTTTCAGCCTATTTTGCCGAAAACACGCAACCTGGCGGAATGCTGATGGGGATGTTTGACCTGTTCAGCGGAGGCGCGCTTCAGAAATTCGCCATTGCCTCCCTCGGCATAATGCCCTATATCTCCGCGTCGATCATCATGCAGCTGCTTATTCCCGTGCTTCCTTCGCTTGAGAAACTTAGCCGTGAGGGCGATGCCGGGCGCCAGAAGATCAACCAGTATATCCGATATCTTACCGTACTCATATGCCTTGTCCAGGGGACAATGGCCGCCGTCGCGATGATTAATCCGGCAAGACTCGGGCTTCCGCCCCCTGACCCGAACAATCCGCTTGTAGTGAGTCCGGGAGTTCCGTTTATTATAATGACGGTCATCATTCTCTCCGCCGGAACGATGCTTCTTATGTGGTTGGGCGAACAGATTACCGAAAGGGGTATCGGAAACGGCGCTTCGCTTATCATCTCGGTCAACATTGTTTCGAGAATGCCGGCCGCGTTCATCAGTCTCTACAAGATGCTGAGTTCGGGAGGAACGGCCACGGGATCCAGATTCACCCTTGTACAGGCTTTCATCCTCCTGTTGCTTTTTGTCCTTGTTACCGCCGCTACGATAATGCTTACTCAAGGGCAGAGGCGCATTCCCATACAGATGGCCAAAAGGGTTGTCGGTTTCAACAAGATGAAGGGTGGCAGCACGTACATGCCTCTCAAAGTGAACTTTTCAGGTGTGATGCCTATAATATTCGCCAGCGCCCTTTTGTCTTTTCCCAGCGTACTGCTCCGCTTCATCCCCACCGCGTTCACAAGGGAGATTGTAAGGCTGATGCAGTATGGTGAACCGCTCTATATGCTGGTCTTCGGAGTGATGATACTGCTCTTCTCCTATTTCTGGGTGGCGAACCAGTTCAACCCCATGCAGATTTCGGATAACCTGAAACGAGAAGGCGCCTATATACCTGGAATAAGGCCGGGGAAACCCACCGCCGAGTTTCTTGACAACACCATGACACACATAACGCTGGCCGGTGCGATCTTCCTGACGGGTCTGGCGATATTCCCGATGCTTCTGAACAAGACTCTCAAGATCAACTATCTGGTCGCGTCGTTTTTCGGCGGAACCAGCCTGCTTATAATCGTCGGAGTGCTTCTTGATACGCTCAGCCAGCTAGAGTCGCATCTCGTCATGAGAAACTATGATGGATTTCTCAAACGTGGACGCATGCGCAGCGGACGCAGAGGCTGATCCGGCCATTCTGTGGGGATTTGCAATTTAACCCGGATTTTTCATGAAATAACGGGGTTAAGCCTCCGGGTCGCCGCATAGTTCCGCATCTTTTTCCCCCTTCGGGGAAGACTCTCAGATCAGGCCTTCGGGCAGGCCGAGCTCCCCGGTGACCTCGCCCATTTTTTCTTTTGCCTTGTCTCTGACTTCGGTGAGCGCTTTGTTGAGAGCCTCGAGGATCATGCCGTCCAGGTTTTCGGATTCGCGGGAGAGGATTTCCACGGATTCAACGCTGAAATCCCCTTTCACGACGACTTTGACGGATGCGTCTGAACTTTCGGCGGCGACCTTTATTCGGGCCAGTTCGTCCTGCATGTCCTTGATATTCTTTTTCATCTGCTGGACCTTGGCCAGAATGCCGGCCATGTCTCCGAGTTTACCAAACATGTGTTTCTCCTGGTATGCTTTTTTTTAGGCTCAACCTCTCACATCGACGATTCTTCCGTCGAAGAGGTTTATGACAGAGTTGACTAACGGGTTCGCCTCGATTCGTTTGCGTACGCCCGAGAGATCCTCTTTCCTTTCATGTACGGTTTCAATCGGGGAGGATACCCCCTGTTTCCTTTCTATCCGCAGGGAAAACTTTCTGTTTCCCGTAAGCCTTCTCAGACAGTTGTTCAGAGTGTTCTTTTCTTTTTCGAGCATATCGGCGTGCAGTGTTGAGAACTCTTCGTCGTAATAGACGCTGAGTACGCCGTTTTCAATGCTGTGTGGTTGTCCCTCCTGCATATATGTCCTGACGATCGAGTGGTTCGGCATGTGGTTGCGGATGTCCTGTATCAGTGCGTGCCAGAGCAGGTCCGGGGTGGTGAAAGGTTCCTTTTTTTCTGTCTCTTCGTCGTTGCCGTCTTTTTCTGTTTCTTCCCCGCGGTTTCCGGAAAGGTTTTGATCATCCTCGTCCTCACCGGTATTTTCCTCATCGTCGTCGGAAGAGTATTCCTCTTCATTGGAATCAAGTTCAGGTTCATCGTCGTAGAGTTCGAAAAATGACGCGCCCGACAGGTCATCGCCGTAGCGGGAAACCCGGTCCTCGTCCTCCTCAACCTTTTCGGGGGTTTCCTTTTCGGGAGCCGGTTTATGGATATTTCCTCCGTTTCCCTTTTTCTGAGAGGATTCGTATTCCTGATTGCTTTCCCGGGTTTCCGGTTGCGGTGTTTCCTCTTTTGAACCCTGTGTGGTTTTCTCGGCATCCCGGGGCGGCGGTGGTGGCGCCGGCACGTTTTCCCCCGTGTCCTCCTTTACAGGAAGAGTATCGTCTGCCTTTTCAGCGGCGGTATTTTCTTTCCTGAGCGCGGAGTCCGCCGGTGGAACCCTGTCGACGAAATCCAGTTCGCCCTTGGATCTCAGCTCGTTGAGTCTTTCGAGTATGTCCTCGACATGGACTGAATGGGAGTTTCGCATAGCCTTGAGGATCGCGGTTTCCAGGAAAACCTGCTTGTTTATGGCTTCGTGAAGCATCCTTCCCGCCGGCGTCAGGTATTCGAGAAGCAGTTGCAGTGTTTTCCCATCGGTAAGCCCGGCGAGTTTCTGGAATTTCTCGACGTTTTCCTTCCCGCAGTCCAGAATAGGTTCCGGATCCCTGAACATCATGCATATCTGTATACTTCGAAGTGAGGAGAGGATATCGTCATAGAGCTTTTCAAGGTTCTTTCCATTTGAGGCCAGCTCGTGTATCGACTTGACAAGTTTAGGGTATTCATTCGCCAATATCGACTTGAGCAGCGACTCCATGCCGGATACACTTGTAAGACCGAACACTGAAAGTACGTGTTCTTCGGATATTTCGCCGGAATCCTCTCCTGCATAGAACGATATCATCTGGTCGAGCAGAGACTGGGCGTCACGCATTGAGCCGTCCGCGGCGCGCGCGATGGCGTCAAGGGCTGAATCGCTTGTTTTTACCTTTTCGGCTTCGCATATGGTTTTAAGGTGGGCGGATATGATTTTCGAGGGAATTCTCCTGAGATCGAAGCGCTGGCACCTGGAGACGATGGTACCGAGCACTTTGTGTGCCTCGGTTGTCGCGAAGAGAAATTTTACATGTGGCGGGGGTTCCTCCACTGTCTTGAGCAGGGCGTTCCACGCGCTCGATGAAAGCATGTGAACCTCGTCTATTATATATATTTTATACCTGCTTGAAGCGGGAGCGTACTGAACTTCGTCGCGCAGGGCGCGGATATCGTTCACCGAATTGTTGCTTGCGCCATCTATC
>CAZGYO010000022.1:1334-13091 GCA_964530455.1 uncultured Victivallales bacterium | reverse complement strand
GCCGGTATTTACAGGAAAGCGCTCTGAATATTGGCGGGATCCCCCCAGGAATTCCCCGTCTTAACCCGAATCGAGCCAGTCCTGAAGCGAGATGATTTTTATGTCCTGCTTTCGCGCTTTTTTAAGTTTGCTGCTGTTTCCGCCGGGGTCAGCGGCCACAAGCACTGAAAGCGTGCTCGATACCGAGTCGACCGGAGTGTATCCCCGCTGCCTCGCGATATCCTCGTAGTGGCTGCGCTTTTCGGGCATTTTTCCGGTAAAACATATGCCTTCAGAGCCCGGACTCGCGGCCCCGGAACCGGAAGATACGTTCAGAGTGGATACCAGTTCGTCAAGTTCCCCGGACTTTTCGCGAAGTTCGCGAAAAATGGCCTCCGCGCGTTCCGGCCCGATGCCGTCTATTCCGGCGAGTTCATCCCTGTCGAGCTTCCTCAGTTCGTCCAGGGAATACCTCGAGAGTATCTCCGCAGCTATGTTTTTCCCGATCCCGTTGATGTTGAGTGAAGTGAGTATCTGCACTTCGGTACTGTCCTTCGCGTTCTGTATTTCCGAATACAGATTCTGCGCGGACTTTTCCTTGAACCCCTCAAGGGAAAGTATCTCCTCGAGAGACAGGTCAAATATGTCCTTGAGGTTCTTCACGCCGAGATTATCCATCATCTTCCGGATATTCGGTTCGCCCAGGCGCTCGATCCCGATGCTTCTCACCGCCGCGAGAAGCCGCCGCAGTTTCGTCTCCGGGCAGTCTCTGTTCGGACAGATCAATTCAGGGCCCCGGCGCCGCAGTTCGGTCCCGCATGAGGGACATTCGGATATCAGGCACGATTCCCGGTCTTCCCCGGGATAGGAATCGAGGATATACGGTATGACGTCGCCCGCACGCTCCACAAGGACGTCGTCGCCTATACGTATGTCACGGTCTATTATATTCTGGACGTTGTGAAGAGTCGCCTGCGTGATGGTTATTCCGCCTATGTCTACCGGTTCAAGCCGGGCGACGGGCGTAAGGCAGTTCTTTCCGAAACTCCAGTTCACATCAAGAAGTTTGGTCCGCTTCCTCGCCCCACTGAACTTGAAGGCTATCTCGCCCCGCGGATGATGGGCCGTGCTTCCAAGAGATTCGCGGTATTCCCCGTCAGAAAGCTTTACCACGATTCCGTCGGTAGGGTAGGGGAGATTCTCGACTTTAATGACAAAATCCGTCCAATAATCTTTTATATTGCCTAAAATAACCTTGTCGCAGACCATATAATAGCTTATAAACGTCAATTTGGCGCCTTGCTCTACCATGTTGTCGATGTTTTTTAGTCCCATTATCCCGGCAACCGCATTTCTTGAGTTTTTATATTTTCTCCCGTCTTTTCTTGTTATTTTGGAATATATTTTTTCAAAATCATCGTTTCTTATGACGATTTCTCCCCTTGCCGGGCGGTCCAGGGGGCCTTTGTATCCCGGAGCCTCAAGCTCGACGAGCGGTATTTTATCGGATACGTTTTCTCCTTCAGTCCCGTCGCCGCGGGTTGCGAGTATCTCGCCGTCGAAGTTGGCGGATATACCGTCATATTTAGGCTGGAGCAGGAATTCCTCGCTGTCTGAACGCGAGTATTTTTCCGCCCACTTCATGAGTTCCTCGAACGAATAGGCCTTGTCGAGCGAAAGCATCGGTGTTTCATGCTTGACTTTGCCCTTGCCGGCTACCGAGGGCGCATGCACCTGCGAAAGAAGGGGATGATCCGGAGCGATTTTCTCGAGTTTTCTGAGCAGGGCGTCGTATTCTTCGTCGGATATTTCCGGTTCACCCTTTTCCCAATAGAGTTTGTTGTGGTACTCTATCGACTTGACAAGAGAATCCAGATCCTGTTCGTTATCGAAGTTGAAGAGGTCCTGCTGCAATTATCACTCCGTGTGGGGCCGGTTTAAGTTACAGGAGCCAACTTCAAAACTTTCCGTGGCCGCCTTGCCCTTCCAACGCGGTTCACGCGGAGTTTTGAAACTGGCTCATAAGTGTTAATATTACTTGTTAAGGATGATCAAGCAAGGGCGGAACGATAAATGATTCGTTTAGATCAATATGGTACAAGTGTCTGCCGTGTTCCCGGGCGGAAAGGCTTCGGCGTGTTCAGGAACCCGGTTTTGACTGAGAGGTGTTCCCGGACAAGCGAGCTGCGGGAACTGGTCTCGCGGGCGGAATCGCATTCCGAGGCCGGGAACTGGGTTGTGATGATGCTTTCATACGAGGCGGCACCGGCGTTCGACCCGTCAATGCCGGGAAGGGAAAATACGGGGTTCCCCCATCTGTGCTTCGCCGTGTACGATAGCGATCCGGAGGAGTTTATTTTTTCCGGAAAGACCAGTTGCGATGAAATTCCGGAACTCGAACCTGAAGTGTCGCCGCGAGTGTACAGCAGCAGGGTCGAACGGATACTGAGATACATCTACGAGGGCGACATATACCAGGCGAACTACACGTTCAGAATGAGAAGCGGACCCTGCTCTAATCCGGGCGAACTTTTCCAGTCGCTGGTAAACAGCCATCCCGTACCATATGCGGCATATTTCAACGGCGGTGATTTTCAGGTGCTGTCGATATCCCCCGAACTTTTTCTCGAGAGGACCGGCTCCTTGATTTCTTCGCTTCCCATGAAAGGCACCGTCAGACGCGCGCTTTCGGCACGGGAAGATATTGAACTGGCGCGGATGCTCGAAACCGACCGGAAAAACCGCGCGGAGAACGTGATGATAACCGACATGGTAAGAAACGATCTCGGCCGCGTATGCAGGCCCGGATCAATCTACGTGGATCCGCTGTTCAGGATAGACACATACAGGACGGTGCACCAGATGGTCAGCGGCGTTCACGGTAGCCTGCGGAATGACACCGGGCTTTTTGATCTTCTTTCCGCCACGTTTCCCCCGGCTTCCATAGTCGGCGCGCCCAAAATTCGCGCTATGGAGATTATCCGCGAAACAGAAAAAAGCCCCCGTGGGATCTATACGGGAAGCATTGGCTGCATTTCACCTGGGAAAGACCTGCTTTTCAACGTGGCCATACGTACGCTCTGCTGTACAGACCGGGAATGCAGTCTGGGAGTCGGCGGAGGGATAGTAGCCGACTCCGAACCAGGGGACGAGTGGCGCGAATCAATACTCAAGAGCCGTTTTGTCTCTTTTACGGAGCCGGAATTCGATGTCCTGGAGACCATGCTCTACGAGAAACCCGAAGGTATTGTCGACCTCGATGAACATCTGCAAAGGGCGGAACTCTCGCAAAAGTATTTCGGCCGCCAATGGGACAGAGAGGTGGTTATTGAGGCAATGGAGAATCTCACGTTCCCCGATAAGATCAGACACGCACGTGTACGGTTGCTGGTTTCGCGGGACGGAAGCCCGCGCGCGGAGTACGCAGAACTCGAAAATGCGGCCTGGAACGGCAAAAGACTCCGAATAATGGTCTCGGATAAAAGAATGGACTCGAGCGACTGTTTCCTGTATCATAAGACGACCAGGCGGCATATCTACGATTGCGAATTCCGCAAAGCTGTGAGTAGCGGTTACGATGAAGTCCTTTTTATAAACGAAAAAGGCGAGATTACAGAGGGCGCAATAAGCAATCTGGTCCTGGAAAAAAATGGTAAATACTACACGCCGCCAGTATCGTGCGGACTGCTTCCCGGCATTTGGCGAAACAGAATGATGCGTGAAAATAACGTCGAAGAAAAAATCCTGTATCCCGAAGACCTGGCAGAAGCAGACCGGATTATAATGGGAAACTCTGTCAGGGGCCCCGGACCTGTCAAGTGTATAGCCCGGATTTTTCATGAAATAACGGGGCTAGCAGGCAGTCGGACTAAAAATAAAATTTTTCAATGAATTAATTTGTATAATTTTGATTTTCAGTTAAGATTTCAATTGTTGTTTTTTCAATATTTTATGAAATTTTCGGGTTGGAAAGGCAGAATAAATGAAGGAGAAAATTACCGTGTGCCATCTCGCAGGAAAAGTTATGCTCACGCTGCTGGCTCTTATTCCGGCAGCCCCCGGCGTTTGGGCTCAGGAAGAAAAAGAGCCCAGGTCAGAGAAGCAAGAACCGGTCTACATCGTTCCTATCGGTGATTCCATTACCCAGGGCGGACGTCGCGACGACGAATATTCCTGGCGTTATCCCCTTTTTCAGATCTTGACCGATGAAAACGTGGATTTTGATTTTGTCGGGGCCTATACCAAAGGCCTCAAGGCCAATTTTAAATGGCCTGATTACAAAGGCATCCCTTTCGATGCTGACCATCAGGGCACCTATGGTATAAAAACAGCGAAAATGTGCGACCGCATTAAAGCCGATCGCAAAAAATGGAGCCACGCTCCCGATATCGCACTTATCCACCTTGGCACCAACGATCAGAAGGGAGACGGCCATAAGGAAACAGTGAAGGAACCCTTACGCGAGATTATTAAAATGCTGCGCGAAGAAAATCCCGAGGTGGTGATCTTGCTCGGCCATCTGAACTTCAAAGGCGGCGCCGCGAAAAACAAAATCCGCCCCCTGGTCGAGGAACTGGCCAAGGAGGAAAATACAGAAAAATCACCTGTGATTACCGTGCCCCATTACGAGGGCTTCAACGCCGATCCCGCCCATAAAGATACCGATACCTACGACTGGGCGCACCCCAATCCGAAAGGCCAGAAAAAAATGGCTGAGAAATGGGTGGAAGCCATGAAGCCGTATATTCCGGTATTGAAAGAAAGCGGCAAATAGCAGCATTCGTATCCAGTAACTTCTTAACCCCGTTATTTCATGAAATATGCGGTTTAGGGCTAACGACACCGGGATACAGGGGGGATCCCACGATCCACGGTTCTGTTTGCAAAGTCCGGGAACAGATGCTATTTTAGGATGTGCAACACATTCTATAACCAATCAGGAGATAAGATGAATCAGCCCGGAATTGAAGTGTTAAATCCTTTCTTGTTCCGTTGCAGCCTGTTTATGGGGTTTCTATTTCTTTTCCCATTTGCGAATTTCGCCGTTGAACCAGGAGAATTTCACATACCGTCGGTGATGCCGCTTGACGATGTCAGGCTGGAGAGGCTGAGAAAGCTCGTTCAATCTGATTCCGGGGCGCAGGCCCTTGCCCGCGAAATCCGCGAGTCGGCGTTGCCCCTGCTCGGAAGTGAACCTCTGCCGTTGGAAAAAATAGATTACGAGGGCCTGGTCAATACCGATCCCAGGCGCGTTGCATGCGTTGAAAAACTAAAGCAGACCGGCGACGCCGCGCGCCTTCTGCGTTACTGGCAGATATCCGCGGACGCAAAGGCTGCTGAAAGGCTTCGCTCATTCATCAATGCCTGGGCTGAGACCTATCAACCGACCGGAAACGATGTGAACGAGAACAAGCTTTATCCGCTGCTCGTGGCGTACATGGCGCTACGCGGAAAGTTTGAACCGGCTGAAAGGGAGAAGATAGACCGCTGGGTGGATCAGTTGGGAACATTGCACCTTAAAGGAGTGAAACGATCCCGGCATTTCACCAACCGTTACTCGAAGCATGTCCGGCTGCTGTGTATCTGCGCTAATATCCTCGGGCGCGACGAATGGCTGGAGGAAGGATTTAAAGGTATCAGACGCTACGTCACAAGAAGTCTGTATCCTGACGGGTCGAGCCTTGATTTTAAAAGGCGCGACACGCTTACGTACCACTGCAGCGCTCTCAAACCGGTGCTTGAGCTTGCAATTACATCGGGCCCGAAAGGCAGAGAGTTGTATGCCTGGGAATCTCCGAAAGGCGGTTCACTCAAGAAGTCCGTCGATTTTGTCGTACCCTACGCAATGGGCGAGAAGACGCATAAGGAATGGGTGAACTCCAAGGTCCAACTCGATCATCGGCGGGCGGAGGCCGGGCTGGAGAAGTACCGTCCCGGGAGACTCTTTGATCCACAGGATTCTCTCACACTGATGGAATATGCGAGCTACTTCGATCCTGAACTTAAAAAAGTCATCCTGCACCTCGGCGGGGCCGATAAGAATTACCACAGCTGGTTGATGCTGATGAACGCGGTTTCTGACTGAACCAGGAGTTGGATTTTGAATAGAACGTGGATACGTGAGATTCCACTGGCGGTGCAGATGTGAAGCTGTTTACCTGAAAAGCAGTTGCCGCTGTGTGCTGTGGATTTATTTAGCCACGTTATATGATTTTTTTTAATTAGAACCTGCAATTTAAGCAATAAAAGGAGACATGTAAAAATGAAAAGGCAAACACTTTGCATCCTCGCGTTCCTCGTTGTCGCGTCTGTTCTTTAGTCCGCGGAGTATTCCTGGCAGAAAGCCCAGGCAAAAGTGCTTTCGAACGGCGACCTGGAATGGGCGCCGGAACCATTTGAGTTCAAGGCGGGCGCGTCTGTACGGTATATAGACTATGAGAACGGAAATGACGGCGACGATGGAGCGAGCAAGGCCTCCGCCTGGAAGCACCACCCATGGGATCGCGATGCCACCGGAAAGGCGAAGGCCTGCAAGGGTGTGCATACCTACGTGTTCAAACGGGGAGTTCCCTACCGCGGGCAACTTTCCGCGCCTGAATCCGGCAAAGAGAACGATCCGGTGCGTTTGACCAGCGATCCCGCTTGGGGTGAGGGTGAAGCCATGGTATGGGGCTCGGAAAAACTTCCTTCGAAATGGGTTAAGGCGAGTTCAGTTAAGTTCCCGAAACGCTTGGCCGAACCCGGAAAAGTATGGGCGTTGGACGTGAAATCAGCGGGGCTCATCAACGATAAGAAACGCGTAAACTATACAGGCGCGCGTCCGGACGGCGGGGGTGTCGGCAGGGGGCCCGGAGCTTCGTTTACCGGGCTTTTCATAGTTAATCCTGATGGAAGCCACGAGACCTGCCACCTGGCACGTACTCCCGACTGGCAGCCCGGCAACGACAACTTTGTGATGGACTACTGGCACACAAGCGGTGGCGATGCCGAAATTGATGGGCGTCGCGGGTTCAAGGACAAGCGGTGGAAGAATCCGGATCTGCCGAAAGACTATTTTGTGGGCGGCACTATCTGGATACAGTACAAGAGCCTGATGGGAACGCCGACCCCATCCACGATCCCGCTCAAGGACAAGAAAAACGTGGACTGGTTCCATCCCGACAAGGGGATACTGCTTAAGAGGGTGCAGTACGGACACGGGAAAGGCGGACTCCGCTACATGATAGAGGATCTGCCGCAGTTTCTCGATTCGGCCGGCGAGTTTTATCTCGACTATGATTCGGGAGTTCTCTTTTTCAGACCCGAAGACGGTGTCGATCCGAACAATCAACATTTCGAGTTCACCACCGATGTCGGTCAAATACAGATCGTCAACCAGTCCAACATCGAGATATCCGGCCTGAGTTTCAGTTTCGGTACGGGAACCACTATCGAGATAGAAGACAACAGCGAGAACGTCAATATCCACCACTGCAAGTTCAAGAACGTAATCGACACCTGCATACACGCCGGCGTGTCCAAGAACAAGGAGAAATCCCCGTTCATGGACCGCATCCGGATAGCGGACTGCGAGTTCACCAACATCTGGACGACGGCGATTGCCGCCGACGGCACCTACATCTGGAACAATGATGATATCGCCCCGTACCGCGGGCGGTTCCGGCAGATAGATATTCTGAGGAACAAGACATACAATACCGGCATGAAACATTCCGGATCAAGATACTCCAACGTTCCCGCGATCCGGGCGACGCGGGTCGAGGTCGGGGAGATCGCCGGCAACATCGTCCGGCGCTGTTTCGGGTCGGGCATTATGGTACTCGGCGGCAAGGAGGGCAATCTCGGCAAACATTCGGGCAGAAAACCTGATGTCCCTTTCATACGCCTGATCGTACACCACAACAAAACCGAGGACACGGCTCTGGGTGTGAACGACTACGGCGGTCTCGCGCTCTGGCAGGGCGGCCCCACTTTCTGCTACAATAACAATATCGGGAACTCGCCGGGACACATGCCCGCCGGGCTTTTCGGGGGGAACAGGGCGCTTAACCTGTCGTATCCCCTCTACCTTGACGGTGCGTTCAAGCAGTATTGTTTCAACAACATCATCTGGGGAAGAACCACCGAGAAGTCGGATCCGTACGCCAATACCACTTCGGCCTACTTCATGGTGTTCGGGTTTCTCAACCACTTCACCAACAACACTATATACCGGAGCGTCAAGGCGATCGGCGGAAGTTCCGGCAACCGCAACGACATTGTCGGCAATGTCTTTGCCGAGATCAGCAAGGCGTTTCTTGCGAGCAACCGTATCGGCGACCCGTCGCTTGCCGGCGGCGGCGATGATGCTTCGTCGGGTCTGCGCGGTGTTCCGTCCCTCGCTTATGCCAGGAACATCTTCCACGGCGAGGCCGAAGCAGGCTTTATGGTTCGGGAGAAGGAGCAGGAAAGTTCGGACGCGTTGAACAAGCCGATCGAGGCTGATACGATAGAAAAGATGGCGCAGCAGATGCAGGATTTCCCTCTTCGCAACGGGGCACTCGGTGAAACTTCCGAACAGCTTCCTATAAAGGGCGCACCGGCCGGGCCGCTCAAGGAACTCAGTGAAGACGTCAGTTTCGCCCCGGTCGCCGGGTCGAAAGCAATAGATGCCGGCGCCACGTATTTTGTCCCGTGGTCCCTCTACGGAACAGTGGGCGAGTGGCATTTCACAGAGAACCACAAGGCGCCGAATACCGCTACCGACTATCACTGGTATATGAGCGAGGCCCATTTCCACAGGTCAATGTACGAGTACATACCGTCCTTCGACCTGAAAGTTGAAAACGCCGCGCTTGAGGACTACGTGGAATCACCCTCCGAGGACTGGTGCAAGGGCGCCTTCAAGCTTGACGGGACGCGCTTTTTCAGCTATCCGGACGAGCTTCTGCGCCAGGATATCGTGATAAGGCTCAAGGCCTGGGACAGAAAAGGCAAGAGGAAGAATCGCCACCCCGAGGGAAATTGGAAGCAACGCGACGGGAACATCGTATATCCCGCGAAACTCCGGAAGACCCTCGCGGTAACGACCCAGAACCTTCTGGTCGAAGCCAAGTTCAGGGCAGATTCCGGGAATGCCGGAAACATACTTTCCAAGCACGACGGAAAGTCGGGTTACATGCTCTCTGTGAACAGCGGAGGCAAAGCGGAGTTCAGGGTAAGTGCCAACGGGCAGAACTCCTCGATATCGACATCGGGAACCGTCAACGACGGTAAATGGCATCACGTTCTCGCCGAGATCGACCGCAAGACCGGCAGGATGACGATCTATCTCGACGGGAAGAAGTCCGGGGAATCGAAATCCGCGCTGGTAGAGGACGCTTCGATCGACTGCAAAGCGGATTTTGTCGCCGGCAAAGGACTTGTCGGGGCTCTCGATTTCATGCGCGTCTGCCGCGGCACACTTGCGGATGCACATACCGATATAGCGGAGCTTTATGAATGGCAGACGAACGGACCGTTTATGTACGACTTCCTGGGGAACAAGTTCGTGGGAAGACGCGATGCCGGAGCGATCGAATATGTTAAATAGTGCATATTCGAAAAGGTTCTGAAAGAATCGGACCTTTGTAGAATCTGCACTTAAATCATTGCTCTTTGATGAAAACAAGTAGGAGGAAAACATGCTTCGCATTACCACGAGATTATTTGCCTTTCTGATTCTTTTCAGTGTCGCAGACCTGAAGGCAGCCGCATTCGTGCCGAAGGATATCGACGAGAGAAAAGGACCGAAACTGTATCATCTCGGCAACAGCCATACCGACTCTATCCGGGAGAAGCTCTGCGGGCTTGCGGGTGCGGCGGGACACATGGACTACACGTACGGGACACACACGATTCCCGGTGCGCCGCTTCGCTGGCTCAAGAACCACCCCGGCAAAAGTTTCGAGCAACTCAAAGGCCATGCCTGGGACGTGGTGACGCTCCAGTCCTACAACAGCACGACCGAGGAGGAGATCCAGGCGGCGATAGACTATTCGAAGGCGGCTTACGAGGGCAATCCGAAGGTAAGGATCATCATGTATTCCATCTGGCCGGGCGACGAAAACTGGGACGAGCCGACGCTTGGACGCCGGGAAGAGTGGAACGAAGGCGTAGCGAAACGTATCCGGGAAGCCATTCCCGGCATCGATGTGTCGGTAGCGCCGACGAGCCTGATAATCAGGCGGCTCGGCAATATGGCGGACGCCGGTCTGATCCCCGGGATGAAATCACGCCGGGACCTCTATAACGATCCCGGGCACATGGGGCCCAATGGTGGATACGCCATCTGTTGCGCCATGTACGCCATGATATTTCAGAAATCACCTGTAGGTCTCCCGAGTACGGTGAACGAGGTCGGCGGCGGCCGCCCGCGGGAAGAGGTCCATTTCGATGTAGGCACCGACAAGGCGCCGGCAATACAGAATCTGGTCTGGGACACGCTGGCGGAATATCCGCACGATGGGGTCGATACCGGTATGGTGGTCAATTCCGGACGCATGCCGCCGGCGATCGTCGGCCGCGCATACGATCAGCCTCTTCCGGTGGTGAACGCGCCGTCCGAACCGGAGTGGAGCATTATTTCCGGAAAACTTCCCGAGGGAATGAAGCTTGAAAACGGGCGCATCACAGGAACCCCGAAAGCGGAGACAAAAGCGGTTTTTACGGTGCAGGCTAAAGCCGGGGATGCCGCGGACAGGCGCGAGGTCACGTTGCTTGCGGATCCAGATCTGCCCCTGACCGTACCTGATCAGGACATGGATATTGAGCATGCCGATGACTATGTGATGACCACGCTGAAGGCGAAAGGAGCCATCGGACGTGTCACCTGGGAAAAACTCGAAGGCGAACTTCCGCCCGGATTCAAAATGGTCGACAGCGGTCTGATTATGGGGACGCCGGGAAAACCGGGAACCTATGAAGTGTCGTTTCAAGCCACCGACAAACATCCGGACGGGCCGCGCACAGTTAAGAAGACCGTTACGTTCAAGGTTGGGCCGCGTCGTGACGATGTCCTGGCGATAAAACAGGCGCCGGTCAAGCTGAACTACAAGGGGGACCTGAAAAAAGAGGATTTGGCGGCATTCGAGCCCGAACATATTCTGAGGGACTCCGCCGGCAACGAAGTCGGCCGCTTTGCTGTTGCATGGTATAAGGATCCGAAAAAGCCCAAAAACAGTCAGCTCATGGTTGTCGCCCGGGTAAAACCCGACAGCACCAGCCCGGATATCCCGAACGAGTCAGTCCATGTTTACATCGACATGATGCATAACCGTGAACTGATTTACAACGAGGACGATGTGCATGTGATGACGATTCCCGACTCCAAGTCGTCGCGTGCGGAAACGGTGCAGGGCTACAAGCGCGCGCGGTCAAACAGACTCAAGAATCCGGACGGCAGCTGGGTTGCGGTCTTTATTATGTCCGGCAAATTCTTCGCCGGACGCGGCGTTCACACCCATTTCGGCCCGAACATCACCTACGGGTTCAACCTGGCGATGGGCAGCAAGGAGGACCCGGAGAAACGGGTTTACTGGCGCGGAAGCTCCAAGTCCGACAAGGACACCAGCGATTTCGGCAGTATCGTGATCAGCGAGTGAAGGGCCATGAAGATAATGAACATTGTCGATATCACTGAAAAAGGCGCGGTTGCCGGCGACGGCAACCGTGCGCACGAAGCTATAAACGCGGCAGTCGACGCCGTGCACGCGGCGGGCGGCGGTCGTGTGGTGGTACCCTCTGGCCGCTGGGTCTGCG
>CAZGYO010000022.1:0-1324 GCA_964530455.1 uncultured Victivallales bacterium | reverse complement strand
GTTCTCATGTTGAACTTTATCTGTCGCCCGGCGCGGTGCTTGTCCAGTCGCCGGATGTCGACCATTTTCCCGTGATGCCGGACCCGCAGTTGCCGCCGCATCTTGATCGGACAGGCGAGGGACTTTGCCGGATGATCGTTGCGGCGGACGCCGAGGACGTGGCCGTCTGCGGTCCGGGCCTGATAGACGCTGATTCGTGCGACAGGAAACCGCGAGCCGCTTTTGTCATAAGCATGATGCGCTGCCGTGGCGTCAGGATATCGGATATTAAGATAATAAACGCAAAGGCCTGGACCTGTCACTTGTGTTGCTGTGACGAGGTGGCCGTGCGCGGAGTCCGCATGCGCAATCCGCTGGATACCGGAGACGGATTCGATGTGGACGGATGTCGCGACGTGACAATCAGCGACTGCGACATAGTTACCGGGGACGACTGCATAGTCGTAAAGACCTGCCGTCCCGCACGGAGCGCCGAACGCATCACCGTGACAAACTGCATTTTTCGCACAAGCTGTGCCGCGTTCAAGATTGGAACCGAGACCTGGCACGATGTCAGGCAGATTACCGTGAGCAACTGCGTTGTGCATCACAGCGGCCGCGCTGTTCAGATCTTCAGCATGGACGGCGCGACGGTTGAAGACGTTGTCGTTACCGGACTGAGTATCGACACGGATTCGGGGATAATCTTCAACCGCGCCATTCACATGGACTGCTGCCGACGCCGGCACGGAGGGAAACTCCAGGACGTCGACTACGAACAAATGCCCGTCGGCCGCATCAGGAGGATCAGTGTCAGCGATGTCTCTCTTGTGACCGACGGCCGGATCCTTCTGACAGGCAGCGACCGGCCGCTGGAGGATATCACTCTGCGCAACATCCGCATGCACATGCCTTGGATCGAGGACCCGCAGCGGCTCGGAAAGATCGGCGACCGGATGCAGAGTTCGATGGATAGTTTTGAGTCGCGCCAGGCACGCGCCGCCCTGGTGGCAAGTGATATAGTCAATTTCGACCTGAGCGGATTCAGCGTGACATGGCCCGACGGATCACCGCTTCGGAAGGATTTCGCGCCGAAATGCGAACTCGGTGAACTGATGATTGATCCTCATACCGACGAGCAGCCGCAGCCCCCGTTCCACGCTCTCTACCTGCGCCGGGTGGATGGAAGGATTGAGACGGAGAACCTCCGCGCTTCGGACTCGTCCGTCAAGGCTGTAAACCATGATGAATAACGAGAGAATTGCAAAATGCGGGAAATTTGCTCTATTGCCTGTTTATTAACAGGTTATATGAATTTTTAAAAATTACAAAATGTAATTTAAAG
>CAZGYO010000021.1:0-13174 GCA_964530455.1 uncultured Victivallales bacterium | reverse complement strand
TCGTCGAATACTCTCAGATGAAAAAATATACATAGCAGAAAAATCATTCCCAGCGCGGTAAACCATCCAACACGCAGAGCTTCGCCTGGATTTACAAGTACTTGAGCAAGAAACTGATTTGCCAGAAAATAGATGACGACCATACCGAGATGACTGTGCAGCGGGAACCTTTCAGCAATATATGCGTTCAGCCTTAGGGCAAAAGGCGATTCCCTTGTAACTCCGCTGTTCTTCATGATATCATCTTCCTGAGTTTGGAATAATCTATTTTAGAGTTGTGTCTCGGGTCGAGGGGAAAAGCTTTCTGCGAAACTACGATCTGATCGACATTCACTCCGCCCCCTTCGATTCTGCCTCTGATATCTCTGCTGATCTTTTCCTTGTCTTCGGAAGTCTCCACTACCAATACGACCTTCTCTCTGAGGCCATCGTCCGGAATGCCGAGCGCGGCTATGTTTCTTATCCTCGGATCGCTTCCCCTGGCAAGCTCCTCGATGATCTGGGGATGCTGCGCCTTTCCAGCCCTGAAAATTGTCGAATGAACCCGGCCAACCAGAAAAAATCTTCCCATTTTATCAAAATAACCCGTGTCTCCCATGCGGTGCCAGAGCTCACCGTTTTCATCGACTATCTTGTTTTCCTTAACGGCGTCGGGATTCTTGAAATAGTCCCTGCAGACATGCTTGCCGGAAACGGCAAGTTCACCAATTTCTCCATCTTTAAGCATTATATCCTCAAGCCTTTTTTCTCCGCCACTCTCGTTCCCGGAGGATATTCTGATCACACATCTTTTCAGCAGGTCGCTAGGCTTTCCGGCACAGAATCCGGGCATTGAAGACAGAGAAAGCCTGTCTTCCAGAGATATATGCGCCACGGGCTCCGCCTCGGTGGACCCGTACACGATCTGAATTTCGGCGTCGGGAAACGCTTCGCGCCAGGTCTTCAGCTGAGAATCCCTCACGGGAGCGCCGCCCGTGAGTATGCGGCGGAGTCCGACCTTCAACGCAGCGTTTCCCGGATTACGGGATGCGAGATTATCCAGAAACCGAGGGGATGCCGTGAGCGTGTTTACCTTGTGTTCGAGTAGCTGGGAATAGATCACATCCCCGTCTACGCCAGCAACCAATCTGAAGTCCATGTCTGGAATCACTGAAGAAATCCCGTCTGCAAGATTGCGCAACGCAAACACCGGAAACATAGGCATATCTATATCCGTGTCCTCTACCGGAAACTCCCGGTCGAGAGCCACCTTCTGCGCGCTGAGAAATCCATGCGTCCTGTTCGCGCCTTTGGGTGTCCCGCTGGACCCGGTAGTAAAAGTTATCAACGCCGGGTCACCACTTTCTTTCGGGTGAATGCTCGAAGTTCCGCCTTCCGCGAGCATCTGCGGATAACTGCTCCGTGCCAGTATACCCGAAAGACGGGATCCGATCGAGACACTGATCGGTATTTTTCTCAGTACAGGATCGAAAAACCTAATGAAATGACTCTTCGACAGCCCCACAAAACCACGGGGTGATGCAAACCTGCAGAACTTTACTATCTGTGACTTTTTAACCCAGGGATCCGCAAAAACCGCAACTCCTCCCATCTTCATGACTCCAAGCATTGAGACGTAGAGTTCGACAGACATCGGAACCATTATGACAACCCTGTCGCCCGGCTTCAATCCTCTGCTGTCAAGAGCGGCGGAAAACGCGTCTATCCGGGACCAGAGCTCCAAATAGGAAACAGCATTCACGCATTCTTTCCACGGTACGGAAAGCGCAGTCCTGCCGGGATTTCTTTCGGCCGCTTCCTTCAAATATTTTACAACGTTGCCCATAATGCCAATAGCTGTTTCGTTAAGATCTCAACTTACCGCAATCGTAGCCTGATTCAATACTTCCGTGCGCCTAATTTTACCCGGAAAATTGAACTTGTTCATGCCGAACATATATTGCTGTAGTTTTATTCAGGATTTGAAGTATGGGCAATAAGCTGTTAGACAAATTCCGTTTTAAGCTGGCATTGATGACCAGGGGGCTCGGCTATTCGGAAAATATTACCGAACAGATCTACGAGAGATATCTCAACCATCACAAAATAATACATTTCCGTAACGGGTTCCCTGTATATTCTCTCTCTTCTCCAGCCCTCTTCAGCAAGCCCATGGCAAACTTTATCTCAGGGAACTTCTACGGCCTGCTCCAGAACCGGAAACTTCCAAATATGCTGAGCTTTGCAGTCAGTGACGACTGCGATATGGACTGCGCTCACTGCAGTTTTTTCGAGGGAGTTGCGGACCCATCCAGAAAACCGTTGTCTCTGGATGAATGCCGGAAATTTATCAAAGATGTGCAGTCGCTGGGTGTCTCTGTTATTTCTTTTACCGGGGGTGAACCTCTGGATAGAAAAGATATCTGCCCGATACTCAGTTCCGTGGACAAGGATCTTTCAACAACTCTGATGTTTACCAACGGATATAAGCTTGAAAACCATGTCCGTGACCTGAAAAATGTCGGACTCGACAGCATTTATGTAAGCATCGACTCGGCTGATCCTGAAATACATGACCATGCGAGAGGTGTTGAAGGTTCTTTCAACAGGGCTCTTCAAGGTATCCAGGCGGCAAAAAAACATGGCTTTTCAATCGGCATCTCTTCATGTGTTTTCCCTGACAGTATCAGTAGTGGCAACCTAGAAGGTCTGATTCAACTCGGGAAAAAACTCGAAGTGCACGAAATACTTATATTCTGCGCGACTCCAAGCGGAAGATTGAAAGACCGCGAGGATTTGATAAACAATACTGAATGGATCGACGAAATAATCGAGTTCACTGAGAAATACAGTGATGACAAAAGCTATCCGGGAATACTCTCTTATAATTATAATTCAAGCTATAAGGCGCTGGGATGTTCAGGAGGTACAAGATGGATGTATGCGTCTCCCTACGGGGATATCTCACCATGTGATTTCAACCACTATATATTCGGCAACATAAGGGAAAGACCCCTTCATGAAATATGGGATGAGATGAGTTCAACAGAACCCTTTGACAAATCCACCTGGGGAGGATGCAAACTCCGCCAGGCAAGATTCAGAAAAGGCCCTTTCGAAAAATACATAAAACCATGAAAGTGATGTTCCTATGAAATCATTCTACGAATACCTCCTTCCCGCGAGAAGGGTCAACATGGCCGCTGAAATGTTTGACCGTTCCCCCACGACAGGAATTATCGTCTTTGAAGTCTTGGCTGTGATACTGATATGCCTGGCGCTCCTTATTCTTTCCAGAATAAAGAAAAAGATTCCGCTCAGGTTTTTGATCGCTGTAACTGGAATCTTTATTTTCGAGATGTTCACCTCTCCGATGTGGAATAATCTGCACCTGGGATCATGGGCATATCTCTACCGCGATGTCAGTTGGATACTGACCTTTGGTTGGGCGGGGATGATTCTCACCGCCGTAACTCTTGTGGATCACTATTTCCAGAAACTGGGCAGACCGGCCAGGTTTCTTCTTTCCCTGCTTTTCCTCTCTGTTCTCGGTCTGGCAGGCGAGACTCTTGTCGTCCATCTCGGAATCAGGACTTACTCCCCGGAAGTCAAAGAAGCTGTTTGGCTCTATATCCCCTTTCTCGGAATACCGCTGAATGCGGTCTTCTATATTCCCGTGTTCATGGCTCTTGCAACAGGTTTCTACGATTACTGGTGCCTTGCAGTTGATAACAAACCCGTCATGCCAATGAAGAAAAGAAAATGGGGAAGAGACCTGATAATTGCGACAATAGGCATTCTTCTTTTCGAGATAATGGTCGAACCTATGGTAAAAAACGCGAAACTGCCCGCCTGGTCCTACATCTACAGGGATTTGAACTTCATTCTTACAGGTATATGGATCGTAATAGTCTGGATTTCCCTGAAATTCGCCGATAAATTCTTTATCAATACAGGGCTGGCATACAGGTTTTTGATATATGTGGTGACGGTAGGTATCCTTGCACTTCCTTTTGAAGCGTATTTTATACGTTCGGGGATCAGAGTCTACGGTCCGAGTGCAACTGAAAATATGTCTGGAATCGTAATCCCCGGGATAAATGTCCCGACAGAACTTGTTTTCGCCATCCCACTTTACTTCGCGCTGGTCATAGCCTTTATCAGGTATTGGGAAATAATTCTAGACAACAGGAGGCTGAAATGAAACATATTAAACGCTTTTCTGCGGGCATTCTGGTGATACTATTTTTCACCGCCATTACAGCCTGTTTTTCAATGGATACCCTATCTTTTTTAGCCTTGGCTGTATTCTGCAGCATCGTTATCACCGGCGGACTTGCTCTTATTGTTATTGTTCCGCTTGTGTATTTTTTTGGATGGGCAGCGATGGGTATACTAGGACTTTTCTCTAAAACCACCGAAAACAGTTTCCAGAAAAAGGGGGACAGGGAGATCATGGCCATCTGCGACTATGTAGATAAACTCGATCCAACCCTGAGTCGGGACGCCGTCATTGAAGACCTAGGCAGAGCGGGATGGGACAAGGATAAAATTGAAACTGCTCTGGCCTGTTCGGAAAGAAAATAGCGCCACCAGCAGCCTGTCGGACAAAGCCCGACAGGCTGCTGGTGATTCAACCTAATGGAGAGCGTTCCTGATTATGGCAGCATAGCTCCAGGAGCACCAGATGGAATGCCCTGCAGGTTTCCGGGATTTCGATTTTTAGAGCCAATTTCATGAAATTTTGAAAAACCGCAATTAAACTATTGCGGTGGAGCTTGTTGGTACATATTCAGCAAACCCCGTTTGCTCGGGGTCAGTACTGGACAGTCTTCGAGTGTCTCAGCCCCGACCCGACGTGGCTCACTGAATATGTACGTTTGTTGTGTTATTTTTGCGAAATGGCAATTTGTAGCATTGATAATTTTTCATGAAATAACGGGGTTAGCCGCTGTATTTGTATAGACGGTATTTCCTTGAGACCTTGCCCGCGCCCATATCCACCTTGCCCGACGGATTTCCCTCCCTGATCAGGCATAGATTAACCTTGGGAAAGCCTGCCTCTAGCCCCGAGGAGTAAGCTTTGTGCATAAGCGCCATTGCCAGTCCATTTCCGCGGTGTCCCGGCAGTACACCAAGGGTTTTCACATTCAGCGTGTCGGCTTCCCTTTTGGTTCTAAAATAATCGGGAAATGTGAAGACGAACCCGGCATAATCACCTTTCGGATCAAGCGCAAACCATATCAAACCCGGATCCACTATGCTTTTCGCCCACGAATACATCTCTATAAAATTTTGCTCCGGTATATCGGCATACAGGTAGTTGTCTGCGAAAACTGAACGTGAGATCCTGTAGATTATTCTTATTTCATCCTCAAATTCACCGACATTGAAATTCCTGAAGGAATATCCCCTTCTTTCAAGGCGCTCATAGTATCTTCGGGTTCTATCAAGTATCCCGGAACTGTCGGGAATGTATTTTGAATAGTATTCGGAAATCAAAACAAAGCCGTTTTCCTCCCAGAGACCACAGTAGTATGGCTTGTTGTACGGCTCCATTAAAAAAGGGGCTGTGTCAAACGGGCCCGCATTGAACCTGTACCCGTGCCACGTATCCCCGTTAATCGGCCCTATCACATCACCAGCGCCCATCTCTTCGAGCCATAAAAGAGCCCCTTCCAATATCCCGCCGACTGCATCGGGGCTGTTAAAAGCCTCGAAAAAACCGAGCATCCCCAGAGGTCTCGATCGGAGGTCCTTCAGGTCGCTGGAAATACTGCAAATCAGCCTTGCTGCGGGACGCCCGTCTTCAAACGCTATAAACACCTTCTGGCCGGAAACAAAAGATTCTCTCTCGATACTTTTTTTCACGGAATCGATTAAAGGCGCGGCATAGAAAGGATCATCCCTGTATATCATAAGCGGCAGCTGGTGAAAATCACCCATCCCGCCCGAGTCAATGTCTGTTTTTTTTATTTCAATGCCCATAAACGCAAACTCTTCAGACAGGATTCCATAACCCGATCACGCCTGAATACTGGAGGATCCAGCACGTTGCCGCTCCCGCCAGAACAAAAAGAAAACTGGAAACCGACCAGACTGGCAGTGCCGGTAGCCGAAGTTTTCTGGAAATCAACCCATGCATAAGTGAAAAGACCAGGCAGATTACTAATACAGCCAGGGCCGGACGAAAAGACAATGGACGCTGGACAAACCATACCGGCAAGGAAACAGCGGCCCAGGCGGAAAGCGCGGAAAGAGATGCCATCAAAAACAACTTGATCTCCCCCCCCGGCTCCCAGACCCTCAGGACGGAACCTTGGATACTGTATGAGGCGATGATCGCGTAGGAACTCAGGTAAAGCCCGAAAAACTCGCGATAGGAACCGAGCATATCCGCAAAGATCAATATCGTGAGTGGAATGGAAAGGGCGGTAAAAAGGGCTCGGGCACGGATTACCGGCTGTGTACCTTTACCGTTTAGAAAATGCCTCGATAATGTGAATAAAATAAACGCTGATAATGCCGGAACTGCCCACTGGACCGAGCCCAGCGACCAGGAAGCATAGCTTACTACAAGGAAAATAATCCCGGCACCCGTATCAAAAAGCCTTGTTCGCCATATCACAAGTCCGAAAATCGCGAATATCGCAAAAAGACTTGCACATTGAAACATAATTTCCGAAACCGGCTTCGTCGTGATTTTCAACAATACATAACATGCTATGACCGGAACGATAATATTGTCAGTCCCCCTGGCGGAAACGGCTTCCGCACATGTCAGAAGAAAGGATACAAGCAATGCAGAAAGAATGCACGTCTCCCGAGAAAGATCCGTTAACAGAAGCATCGGAATCTCTATCGCTATAAAAGCAATGATCCAGAAAAAAAGAGAACCCTCAAGGCTTTTTCGGCTATTCCCCGTGCTGTACTGCAGAACTCCGTATCTGGCCCCCACAAGTGCCGCGCCCGCGTCCGCGAGAGCTAGAACAAGGACCGATGAAATATAAAGCCAGAGTCGCCCCATGGATATCGTAAAAAGCAGCCAGATGGCGAAAGGATAGTACTCGCTGCCCCGGCTTTCACGATCAACGCTGTTCAGGGAACGCAGAAATCCAAGTTTTGAACTCATAAAAAACAGGATTGAAAATACCGCGGCAAGGATCAGTACCACATACGGAGAGGAAATCAGAAAAGGGAAAAGTAGAGATGCCATCCCGCCGTTGATATGGATAAACTTGCGCATTGCCTCTTTACCGGGAGTCCCTTTCCTAGCCCATGTTTCAGCAATAACGATTATCAGAAGAAAAATGCTCCCGATAAGGGCGGCGCCGAGAATATCGTTGTCAATCAACTTCAATACATTTCCCCTGAGTTATTTTTTTCTCTTCAACTATAAAGTCTTTATAAAAAAATGCCTTGCCCCGCGCAAACAAATCCCCGGATATATCCTTCAGGTATTCGACACGGCTGAAATCATCGGATAATCGCCGAGTAGCCAGCATGTTCCAATAGGCAAACCTGGCTCCGTCACGCGACCTCGAAAGAAGCTCTCCGTATATGGCTCTGCAGGTCGCAAGGTCGAGATATTCGAATATGTCCGAAAGATTGAATCCGTCAAAACCTTCATCACCATGGCTTTTCGCCGCGTCCTGGACAGTCCCCTCGAAAAGATGGAGCTTATCCAGAGAGTTCTTCACAGCTTCAAAGTTTTCTGGACGGAGATAATGCGGCAGACAATTCGTGTAGTTGCCAGTAAGTATATAATCGAGATACGGGTTGTCGTGAGTGCTCAACTGTGTCAGCGCATACTTCGTACATTCCAGTATCCCTGCGGAGACAGGTGTTTCGACGTAGCGAAAAAATTCGGGATCCCTCCCCATCCAGCCCATGACAAACCTGCTGAAGAATACTTTGAACAGAAGTCTCCAGCGCAAGTTGTCCCATTTTTCGTCGTAAAATCTGATTCTTTCCTCCAAAGTCTTTTCTTCAAGAAGTCTCCCGACAGTTTCGTCCGAATATATCAGCGGGATAACACGGTTTCTGAAGACGTGTAAATAGCGCTCGAATTTCCCGCAGTGCATAAATCCCTTTTCGACCAAGTTGCTGTTCGCATCCCAGAATGAAGCACTTCTGCGCGACAACTCACCCCTGAGCTTGGCATACACGGAAAGCCTGTCGGAGAACTGACTCACCCCGAGAAAACCCAGGCACGAATCATAATCAAGATTCCTTATGGCCGACACACGCAATTCAACACAAGCAAGCTGGGCGGGACTGATATCCACCGCTATGACTTCTGCGCCTTTTGAAAGCAGGGAAAGAGAATTGTCACCCGCTGATGCTATAGACAGCATCCTCATGCCGGATCCGGGCCGCAAAGCCACGCATAGCATATCCGCGTCTTCCCAGCAGTTCGCATAACGGATGTGGTCAAATGACACCCTATTCTCAATTTTGTCCATACAATCTCAAGCTTTCCGCCTGTATTTCCGGTGGGCAGATCCGAACTCCCCCGCCGATAACGCGCCGATTATGGATATCTCACCCGCCAGAACCGCAGCGGCGCAGATCTCTGCGAATTTCGCGGATTTCCCCTCCCCCCGGCAATCCATCATCCCGAGGCACTCGCTCGCTGTAGGCAGATGAGTCCCTCCTCCAACGGTCCCGACTATGAGATTCGGCAGACTCACGGATACATACAAATCGCCATCGTCGTTCACCTCCATGTCGGTCAAGCCAACCGCCGCCTCCGAAACCGAGGCCGCATCCTGCCCGCAGGCTATGAAGATCGCGGCAAGCGCATTGGCGAAATGGCCCTGCACTCCTATCGAACCGCTTAAAATCCCGCCGTGAGTCGATATCTTGCAGTACCTCTCCATTTCCTTCGCACTCGTATTGAGAACTCTTTCAATCAGCCTTTTATCGACGGTAGTCTCGGCAACGACCTTCTTTCCCCGGGAATTTATAAATGACTGCATGGTGACTTTTTTGTCACCGGAAATATTGCCTTCGACAAACCAGGTTTCCGGCTTGACAGGCGATTCCTCAACCAGTGCTCTGCATATTTCGTCAGTTGCCGCAGTCACCATGTTCTGCCCAGCGGCATCACCTGTATAATACTTAAAATTCAAATAGACATTCTTCCCGTTTATTGCGGTGTCAATATCAAGCAAAACGCAATACCTGGAAGTTCTGGAGACGATCTCCTGCAATGAATCCATCCCCTGAAGGACCCATGAAGCAAACTCACCGCTTTCGGACATGCTTCTGAACACAAAACAGGGGGCGCGCGTGACTGATTCCTCAAGGCACATCACCGAAGCGCCGCCCGACTGGCTTATCACATACGCCCCGCGGTGATATGAAGCGACCAGCGCCCCCTCCGTGGCGGCCATAGGGATATAGAAATCACCTTCAGCATTCAACCCGTTCACCCTCAGCGGACCGACTACACCGACAGGAATCGCCGCGTAACCAACGAAATTCTCGATATTCCCCTTCAATTCCATCGGATCCATATCAAGTGAGATCGAAGACAGGGCTTCGATCCGGACACCCGCTTTTCTGAGCGACTCTATCCGTTTCTCTATTCCCTTTTCAGAAAAATCGTTACCGGAATGAACCCGTTCGGGCAAGGGTTTCCGGGAAGGCATGCGCTTGGAGATTCTGGACTTTAAAACATCTATATTGTCCCTCGAAAGAATCTTTTCCAATATCCGCCTTGAGCTCTGAGACGGCTGCGTCATATCTCAACCCTCCTGATTTTTGTATATAAATATACTTATGAGCCAATTCCAAATATCTACTCTATTTTATGGGTCTTTGTTTGCGGGTCAGCGGAATCAGGCCCGCGAAGATGCCCGATCAAGATATTTGTCAGCTATTGCCAGCGCCATTGCGCCGATGATGGTTATATCAACTTCTTTTATCTCCGAATCCGAAGCAGATTCTGCTTTGAGTATTTTCCGGGGATCAGCGATCAGCACCGGCATGGGGGGTTGCGGGACACCTGTTTCATCATATATCGCCGGGTCTGAAACCCTTTCTTTCAGTTCCAATGCAAATCGCTCGTAGAAAGCTTGATTCAGCGCCACGCTTCCCTCGGTGAATATTCTGATGTCCCGTGCGGGGTTCTGAATTGTCATGTGGACAAGCGACGCCAGCGTGTTCGTCGTGAAAGCCGATACGGCCTTGTCCATGATCCTGACCGAGAGGTCCCGCAACTCAGTAAAAGCTTCCGGAGAAACGGAATTCC
Source organism: uncultured Victivallales bacterium (assembly GCA_964530455.1). Taxonomy (GTDB): domain Bacteria; phylum Verrucomicrobiota; class Lentisphaeria; order Victivallales; family CAZGYO01; genus CAZGYO01. The sequence goes on along the minus strand of CAZGYO010000021.1, from coordinate 2,937 downwards.
GGATCTCCGCTGCGGCCCCTTTTGCCTCGCCGCCTGTCGCGGTCTCCCATATCAGCGAGACGTTTTTCGAATCCGCGGAACTCGCGAAATACTTTTCCAGCCCCAGTCCGCCGAGCACAGAGTCCGGTTCCCTTGATTTCATCGCGATGGCACGGCGCATTACGCCGTAAAGCCCCTTCCCGGCAACGCAGTATTGAAGCTGACAGTTCTCCGTCTCTTCCGGCGGCATGAGTTCGGGATCGTCGTCGTCAAGAACACCCTCGCTCCCGAAAAGCATGAAAAAATCATCGTTCGCGCTCGCCATGCCCGTGCCGCATATGCTCAGAAACGACGGCTCATCGGGTTTCAGCCCGGACATCACAACCGCACCGAGGTGAGCCAAAGGACAATCGCCCTCGTATATTACGCCGGGCGGCTTTATCCCGCGACTCCTGAAATATGATTCAAGGTTCCTGCCCAGATGATGCGTCGCGGCATCCCTTTCGAAATCGCGCGCCACAAGGTTCCTTACACAGGGAATCTTAGTGTCATGCATCGGAACACCGTCCTTTATCCCGACAGCTATCGAAAAACCTATGCATGTCTCACCGCCGCCCCTGAGATATTCCTCGAAAAGCTTTTCTGAAAGCAGCAGACCGTCGAAATAATCTTCAAACTCCGTCATCGTCCCGGGATTCTGTCTGGAAACCACTTTTTCGACTTTCGCGGCGCCATTCTCCATTGACGCCAGCATCACCTTGACGTTCGACCCGCCGATCGAGATCGCGAGTATGCGTTCATGGTTCCTGAACTCTTCGGGATGCTCCCTGGCCGCGCTGAAATACTTCTTCAGTACCGTCGGAAATCCGGGAAGACCTTTCTCGAGATAGATTCCTATAAGCCTTCTCAGATTCTCGTCCCGGTTGTTGATGATTTTATCAAGCGTCTTCTTCATAATGTCTCGCACAGGTTTTTCTTTGTTTCAGAAGCAAATTTAACATCTTCAACTGCGTTTGCCAGTAATTGCCCGGCACACCCCCAATCTCGCGCGATCACCTGCCGGGTTCAGCAAGGCTTGTTTACCCCTAACCCGAAAATTTCATGAAATTTTTAAAAACAGCGATTAAACTATTTTGGCCTGTCTGCGTGCCTGCCTGAGCGACTACGCTCGCAGTCAGGCGACGCACAGGCAGGCGGCCACGGAGAGTTTAAATTGGCTCTTATATTACACCTATACGTTTTCTTTCGGAAAGCAGCAGGATATTCCTGAGTTCATCGCTGCGTTTCGCCTTTAGCCAGTATCTGTCGAAAGCCGGATCCTGTGCGATCTGCGCGATAGCGGCCAGCGCCCTGAGGTGGAAATTCCTTTCGTCGGAGCTACCTGCCAGGACAAATAGTGTATGCACGGGATCAGGAGATGAGGGGAACTTTACTCCATCGGAACACCTGACCACCATCATCTGGAACTTGCCCTGTCCCTCCACCAGAATATGGGGTATTGCAAGTCCCTTTGCTATCACGGTGCTTGATTCGGATTCGCGTTCGGTAAAAAGTTTCATAAGCAGGTCGGGATCCTCGTCCAGGCTTTCGGCCATGGGCGGCACGATCAGCCCGAAGACTTCCTCGAGTGACATGGGAGATCCATCTTCTCCGGCGGCGCAGTCGATTACCGGGCACGTCTTGATCATTTCGTCAAAATGGTCCTCCACAATATTGTCGCGTTCAATAAGTATGTCGCGCAGTTCGCTTTCCAGCTCTCCGCCCGCAAGAGCTTTAGGGAGTATTCTTTCAAGCACGTGAACCAGCGCGGAGGGCGGCTCGTCCCGCGGGCGCGCGTACACGTAGTACCAGACAGCCGCCACCCCGATGAAGGCTGCGCTTATCGCAAGGGGTACGCTGCCCATATTGATGATCAGCCACACATAGAGGACTACGCCAAGTATCTGTGTCCAGGGATAAAGTGGCGTCTTGAAACTCGGCCGGTAACTCTGTATTCCGCTTTCGCGCATGATTATCACGGCCACGTTGACAAGCATGAAAAGCATTATCATCAGCGCCGATGCCGTTTTAACCAGGTCTTCGAGCGGAAGGGCAATAATTGATATGATAATGAAAAAGCCGGTTGCCGCTATCGAATAGTGCGGTGTCCCGAACCTGTAGCTGAGCGTCCTGAAAAACTCCGGCAGAAGCTTGTCGCGGCTCATCGCCATAGGATACCTGGAGGCAGAAAGAATCCCGGCGTTCGCTGTCGTTACGAAAGCCGCCAGAGCCGCTGCGGTAAGCAGGTAGAAGCCGGTCTTCCCAAGTATTATACGGGCCCCGCTGGAAATAGGAGCCGGACTGTTTATCAGTTCTTCCGGAGCAAGTATCCCGACGGTCACGAAGACGACCAGGAGATAGAGCAGGCTCGTAACCAGAAACGCGAGGATCATCCCGAGTGGGATGTTCCTGTTCGGATTCTTGGCTTCTTCGGCGATACCCGCAATTTTGGTCACCCCCCCGAAAGAAATAAAAACCATGCCGGCGGCGGCAAAAAGTGTCATCATACCGGTTCCTTTAGAAAAGAAAGGCGTGTACAGCTGGACATCCACAAACCTTGCGCCGGCAAGGAAATAGAGAAAAAGAGCCGGCAGAAGAAAAAGGACGAGGGCCTTCTGGAACCGGGCGGCGAGTTTCAGGCTGAAAAGGTTTATCAGAACAAATAAAAGGCATAGTCCCGAAGCGGCAAGTTTTATCTGCAGATCTGTAAGATCGGGATAGACAAGCTTGGCGAACAATCCCATCCCGATCAGGGCAAACGCGCTTTTCAGCCCCAGTGAAAACCAGTTTGCGAGTCCCGAAAAAAGCCCAACTCCGCGGCCCAGGCTGCGATCGAGAAAAAAGTATGTGCCGCCGGCGCGCGGCATCGCGGTCACAAGTTCAGCTTGGGAAAGTATCGCGGGAACGACCATCAGGCTC
>CAZGYO010000020.1:0-13249 GCA_964530455.1 uncultured Victivallales bacterium | reverse complement strand
CATATTCGGCTTTGCCGAATCTGAATATGCACGGCAAAGCCGTGCTCAGGACCGCACTGGCTTTGTGAAATGTACGGGTAAGCGCGAAATACAATTTGCGGACTTCGCGGATTCGGCCATTTTTTACGGACCTACCCCGGATTTTTCATGCTCGAAATCAAAATCCGGTCTGGATCAGGTATAAAACTTGAAAAAACGTGTTAAGACAGTCCTTTGCACTTATATTGACAGGTTTATTTTACGAATTTGGCGTACCGCGGCTCTTTGCCTTGCGGAACATATCTGTAGGAACTCTTTGAACCTCAAGATGCTCATGAACAAGAGCGCACTGATAACAACTCTCGGCTGCCGCCTGAACCAGGCGGACACGGCTCTTCTCCGGGGCAGGCTCCGGAATGCCGGTTATGTCCTGCTGAATCCAACAGCCCCGGCATCTACGCCCGACCTGGTGATAGTGAACTCTTGCGTTGTGACTTCCACCGCCGCGGCCAAAAGCAGAAAGGCCTTGAGAACACTTCGCAGAAAGTTTCCGGACTCGATAGTGGTAGCGGCCGGCTGCGGAACCCGCGCATCCCGGGATTTCCTGGAGAACGAGGATGCGGCAGACATCGTGCTCAAAGACAATACCGGAATAGTTCAGGCTGTCCGCCGTTTCGAATCCGGCATGACTCAGGAGATTCCGCCGAAGAAGAAGACTCCGATTTTCCGCGAGGAGACCGTTTCGGAATATCCTTTCAGGAGCCGGGCCTTTCTCAAAGTACAGGAAGGATGCAATTCCTTCTGCACCTACTGCATCGTGCCCCACGCGCGCGGGAGAGAGCGTTCCAGGGACTGGGACGAGGTGCTCGACGAGGCCGGAAAACTGTGTTCCAGAGGACACCGGGAAATCGTTCTGACTGGAGTCAACATAAGCGCCTACAGTTGCGGAAACCGTTCGATATCCGACCTTGTGGAAGCCCTGCTGGAAATTCCCGGGAAATGGAGGCTCAGGCTCAGCTCGATGGAACCACACCCGGAGAACGGCAGAATACTTGACCTTATATCTTCCAGCGAAAAGCTGTGCCGCTTTCTGCACCTTCCCCTGCAGCACGGGTCTGAAGAGATACTCAAAGCAATGGGACGGAACTACACGCCCGGCGAATTCCGCGACTTCGCCCTTGAGGCCTCGGAGAGAATCAAGGGCATCCACCTCGGCACGGATATAATCGCCGGTTTTCCCGGGGAGACCGGGCGGCTTTTCGCCGAGAGCAGGGATTTCGTCTCCTCTCTGCCCCTGGCAAATCTGCACGTGTTCCGTTTCTCCCCCCGCCAGGGCACCCCCGCCGCGGATTTCGCGGACCGCGTCCATTCACGGGCCGCGAGGAGCCGACACTCGGAACTTGCAGCGCTGTCCCGGAAACTCAAGGCGGATTTTCTGGAAGGACAAGTCGGCGGAGTACTCGAGGTGCTCACGGAAAAAATGATTCCCGGCGGCTCGGCCGAAGGCTGGTCGGATAACTATGCCCGGGTCAGAATCATGGAAGCGCCCGTGAATAAAATCGTCCGGACAAAAATCCTGCGCAAAGACAAAACCGCGCTCCTGGGAGAAACAGAAACCGCGCAAAATAAACGCCGGATTAATAACCTAGCATCATCCGTAGCAGCAGAGGGATTTCAATGACGGCCATCAGCAGACAACAGGCGCGTTATAACCGGATCCTCGCCCTCAATGGCGAAAATATGCCGGATGAAATCGAAGCCGACGGGATCAAGTGGCTCAGGCTGAAAACCTTTAAACACGATTTCTTTGCAGCGACCGGACTCTATGAGTCCCGGGACGGAGACCGGCAGGCTGTGCTTAAGATTTTCCGTCCATACTCTTATAAGGGGTTGCCCTATGGCTGGCTTTCGCGCTGGGAAGCGCGTCATGAGGAGAAAATATACCTTAAACTTCAGGACACCGGCCACGTTCCGGGCTGGATCGGGCGCTATGGGAAAACCGGGATAATGCACGAATTCATTCCCGGCCACGATCTTCTTTACGGGGCTGACATCAAGTTCGAGTTCTTCGACCAGGTTGACGAACTGCTTGAAGTGATGCATCGGCGCGGTCTCGCCTATCTCGACACCAACAAGCCGGACAATATTCTTGTTGGCGACGATGGCAGGGCATATCTCATTGACTTCCAGATTACCTGGCTTCAGCCATTTTTTCCGCTGAACATCCTGACCTGGCCGCTGTTCACTGTTTTCAAGGATTCGGATCTATACCACATGATGAAACACCGCCGGAAATTCTTTCCGGACAAGGTAAGCCGGGAAGCTTTAGATCGCCGCCGGCCGTGGTACATCAAAATTCACCGTGCCTTCGCTAATCCGATACGTTACTGGCGTCGCCGCTATCTGCGCAGTGTCGAAACGCAGGCTGATTCCCGTCCCGAAGGACATGCCAGGCATTGAAATGAAGAAACGCTACTGAATCCCGGGGAGATTACCGCCTGGCTTTTGCCGGGTCGTAGGCTTCGTCGAGAACAAGCGGCTCGAAGATCCGGATCACGGCGTCCAGGTCCTCGCCGGAAAGGCTGATGTCGCCGGCTCCGGAATTTGCCAGTGCCTGTTTTTCGTCTCTAGCTCCGACGATCGCTCCCGTCATTCCGGGGAGCGCGGCGGTGGCGGCGATGACCAGTTGCACGAGAGATGCGTTGTTTTTCTCCGCTATCGGGCGGATCTGTTCGAGCGCGCGTATCACTTCCCGGCGTTTTCCGGCCGCAAACCACGGGCGGTCCGAACGCATGTCGCCCTCGGGGAAAGTCGTCTCCATTGTGATCTTCCCGGTAAGCAGTCCCATTTCAAGCGGACTGTAGCAGATAACCCCAATCCCGTTTTTACGGCAGAACGGGATGTCGGCTTCCATAGACTCGCGGCTGAGAAAACTGTATTTCAGCTGGTTCGATACCGGAGATCCTCCCAGATCAAGCATTTTCGAAGTGAGCTGAGCATTGAAGTTGCTTACACCGTATTCTCTGATTTTTCCCTGCTGTTTCAGGCTTTCAAGCGCATCAATGCTTTCCTCGATCGGGGTGGCGGCATCCGGCCAGTGGCACTGGTAGAGGTCTATCACATCCACCCCGAGTCGTTTCAGGCTGTCCTCGCATTCGGATATAATGGAGTCTTTGCTCAGGTTTTTAACGACCTCGACCTCCCGGCCCGAATTGTCCTTTGTCCTGAAAAACTGTTCGCCACCCGGTCTGCTGTCCCAGACCAGCCCGCATTTGGTCGCTACCAGCACATTTTCACGGCGCCCCTTAATGGCTTTGCCTACAAGTTCCTCGCTCAGGCCGAAACCGTAAACCGGCGCGGTGTCGATACAGTTCACGCCGGCGTCAAGAGCGGTTCTTATGGCTTTGAACGGATGGTTCTTTTCTGTTCCGCCCCAGAGCCAACCGCCCAGGGCCCAGGTCCCGAGAATTACGGGGCTTACTTTCAAATCCGAATTGCCTAGCCGTCGAAGTTCCATGTCCTGCCTCCTTAATCTGTATGTTTCACAAAAGCGGGTGTTTAGCCCAATGAAATATCGAGTGTCTCCAGTACACTCCTCCTGCTTCAATTTGTTTTCACCAACAGTTGCAGCTGTACTATTGCCCATGGCAACCGTTTTTTCTTGTCTACGGAAAAATTCATACCATCACAAAGCCACGGCGGCCCTGAGCACGGCTCTGCCGTGCATATTCAGATTCGGCAAAGCCGAATATGAATTAGTGCAATGGCTCTGCCGACCGAGCTTGCAAGGGTCATTTCTTCTGTTTTCGAAGATACCTTTATCCGAAAAACTCTCTCATCCTCTCGCAGTAATAGCAGACCAGATCCCATTCGGCGTCGGGCGCGATCCTGTGGTCGGGGCAGGGAATGAACCCGCCGAGATCCACCAGTTTCGCAAGCCGTTCGATCTCGCGGTCGATCGCCGCCTTGTCCTCGGCAAAACAGTGCTTTTTCATTCCGCCCACACCGCGGAGTTCGCGACCGTACTTTTCGCGCCATGGCTCTATGCTTGCGTCCCACGTCCCGACCTCTATGGGAAACATGATGTTTACTCCGTTTTCGAGCCAGGTCGGGATAAGCGCGTCGATCTTGCCGTCGCAATCCACTGAAACCAGATCTATCCCGTTCTCACTGAGCAGGTCGGTAATATCCCTGTAGCGCGGTCCGCATTTCTCCTCGAAGACGGAGGGCGAAACCAGCGGGCCGCTCTTGAAGCAGATATCCTCCCAGAAATGACCGTAGTCAAACTTCGCGCCGTTGTCAAACAGAAACTTCAGCGTCCTGTACGCATTGTCCGCAAGCGTGTCTATCATCTCTGTGTAAAGCTCCTCGTCGTCCACGTAAAGGTAGCTCAGGTTTTCCATGCCGACAAAGTTCCTGATTTTGCCGATGATGCTCCCGCAGAAAAGCCCGCGCGGTTCGCCCTCGGGTTCGCTGCGCAGATAGTCAAGGCCGCCCTCGCGGAGTTTCGGGTGCCCTTCCGGGGTGCATACCCTCGTCTCCAGTAAGCTCTCCTCATCGTACTCGAACCGTGGCTTGAACTGTTCCTCCCATTCGGCGCGCCCCTTGAAAATGTGATCAATCTCCGCCGGAATAGATCTTACCCCGGGCATCTCAAGTACTATAACTCCCTCGTTGTTCTGCACCTTCCTCGAGCCGTCCGGGAGTTCTTCAAGTAGCTTGTGCTCAAACGGCGGATTCATCCGCGTCGTGGAATGATACGCACAATTCCAGCCGCAGTCGAAACCCGCCTTCTCAGCCGTTTTGTTGTGGAAATCGCCTTCCAGAAAGTCCTCTGTCAGTACCCCCTGGTCCACCCATTTCTGCACGGTCTCATTCCAGAAACCAAAATGTACAATCGGTAGCCTGTCGTAGTCCTCGTAGTTCAAAACCGCCAGCACACGTTCTCTATCAGTAATTTTTTTCGCCTCCCAATGGATTTTTCTTCTTGCGGATTATATTAACCCGTATCTTATGCAATGCGAATAAAGAAGGCTATATTAGAGCCAGTTTTAAAAATCCGGGAGAACACGGCAATGGCAAATAAACTGACCGAAAAATTCCGCGCGAAAGACGCAACTGTAGCTGTTGTCGGGCTCGGATATGTGGGACTTCCGCTGGCAATCGAATTTATCCGGAAGGGTTTTCGCGTCCTGGGCCTTGACATCGACCTTGAAAAAACAGAAAGGCTGAAGGCGGCGGACAGCTATATAAAACATATACCCTCGAAAACACTCGAAGAAATAAACCGAAGCGGACGTTTCGAGGTGTCAACCGATTTTGCCCGGAGCGCAAAATGCGATGCCGTCGTGATCTGTGTCCCAACCCCGCTTTCCGAGCACCGGGAACCCGATATGAGCTATATTATCTCAACTGCGGAAACCCTGGGCCCGCACCTCAGGAAAAACCAGCTGTTCACGCTGGAGTCCACCACATATCCGGGCACGACAGCGGAGGTGCTCAAACCCATTCTCGAAGAAAAAAGCGGACTCAGGGCTGGGCATGACTTCTATCTCGCATACTCCCCGGAGCGCGAAGACCCCAACAACAAGAATTTCTCGACGTCCACCATTCCCAAAGTCGTCGGCGCGGACGACCCTGAAAGCCTTGAAGCGGCGGTCGCACTCTACGACCAGATCATTTGCGAGACTGTCCCTGTGTCATCCGCCGCTACGGCGGAAGCGACGAAACTCATGGAAAATATATTCCGATGCGTCAATATCGCGCTCGTGAACGAGCTCAAGGTCGTATTCGGCAAGATGGGCATAAACATATGGGAAGTCGTTGACGCCGCCAAGACTAAACCTTTTGGATACATGCCCTTCTACCCGGGCCCCGGCCTCGGAGGACACTGTATTCCCATTGACCCGTTCTACCTGACCTGGAAGGCCAGGGAATACGATTCGCCAACGCGGTTCATCGAACTCGCCGGCGAAATAAACTCCAATATGCCGTACTACGTGCTGCAGAAAACGACGGAAGCCCTCAACAGCAGGGAGATTCCACTGAAAAACGCCAGGATCCTCCTTGTGGGGCTCGCATATAAAAAGAACGTGGACGATATAAGGGAAAGTCCCACTCTCAAACTCTGGGAACTCTTCGAGAAAGCAGGCTGCGTTATTGACTACCACGATCCGTACTGCCCGGAAGTGCCTTTCTCGAGAAGATATCCACAGTACAGGGGCAAAAAAAGCATTGACCCCGACAAAACGGAAGAATACGATGCCGCGGTGATATGCACGGCGCACGATAACGTTGACCACGCGAAATTCGCGGATATAGCCAAACTGGTCATCGACACAAGAAACGCCCTTGCAGGCGGACAGGACATAATAAAATCATGAACAGTATGCCAATACTCGTAACAGGAAGCGCCGGTTTTATCGGGTATCACGTCTGCCACGAACTCCTGCGCGAAGGCAGAAGCGTCGTCGGCGTGGACAATTGCAACGATTATTATTCCCCCGAACTCAAGAAGGCGCGCAGCGACATTCTTCACAAATATCCCAACTACCGGGAATACAGGATCGATATAGCCGATGCTCCGGCTTTTGAAAGCGTCTTCCACGAAAATGAGATCTCGCATTTCTGCCACCTTGCCGCGCAGGCCGGGGTGCGCTATTCCATCTCCCACCCCATGGTATACGCGGAAAGCAATCTGAAAGGTTTCCTGAACGTGCTGGAAATGGCCAGAAAGTTCAAGGTTCCTCGGCTGGTCTACGCTTCAAGTTCAAGCGTCTATGGCGGAAACACAAAGATACCGTTTTCCGAAGAAGATCCGGTCGACTCGCCCATAAGCCTTTACGCGGCTACAAAAAAATCCAACGAACTCATGGCCCACTGCTATACGCATCTCTACGGCATCCAGACAATCGGGCTGCGCTTTTTCACGGTCTACGGGCCCTGGGGCCGGCCGGACATGGCGATGTGGCTTTTTACCGAGGCGATTACCCGGGGTCAGAAAATCAAGGTGTTCAACCACGGCAGAATGAAACGGGATTTTACCTTTATAGACGACATTGTCCACGGCATATGCGAGTCTTTGTTCTCAGATAACCTCGAGCAATACGAGATACTCAACCTCGGCAACCACCGCAGCGAGAACCTGATGGACATGATAGGTCTCATAGAGAAAGAAATGGGTCGCGAAGCCGAAAAAGAGATGCTCCCGATGCAACCCGGCGACGTCCCGGAAACATACGCCGACATCGAACGCGCCAGAAAAAAACTCGGCTACGAACCCGGAACATCTATCTCCGAAGGCGTTCCCGCCTTCGTGTCGTGGTACAAAAAACACAGCGACCTGACCTCGCTTGTCGCCGAAACAAGATAACAAAGCATGTTATTGCGATTTTTCAAATTTTTTATTGTCAAAAACATAAATATATTTTCTTGTTATTCATTATCGGCAGAAAAAGTCTGAGAAAAATGCACTAAATAGGAAGGGGGAACTTCATGACTGAAAGATTTTCCATTCGCAATTGGCCGGAAGGAGAACGGCCACGGGAGAAACTGATCCAGCTTGGAGCCGAATCTTTGACCGATGCGGAACTTCTGCCAATTATGCTCAGAGTGGGAAACCATGGCTCATCGGCCATCGATATGGGCCGGCATGAGTTTGTCCATGCTGGTCTCGCGCAATGCATACATATTCAGATTCTGCAAAGCCGGTTATGATGAATGCAATGGTTAGTAATCCTGTGCCGGATCTCATCTTTAACGGTTTTAATATACATTATGAGCATTTTTCCCCGCGGGCTTGATTTTAGCGGGTAGGGGTTTATCCTTTAGATCGAACCCGGCACCATGAATCATTGCCGTCTTTTTGGATGACAGGACGCGTTTCGGGTACTCTTTTTTCAAATGCACTGGTGATTGAAATGGCAAAAATCAAAACCGCGGTGTTTCCCGGAAGCTTCGATCCCGTCACCAACGGGCATCTCGATGTGATCAACCGGGCGCTTAATATCTTTGACAGCCTCGTCGTTGCCGTTGCGGTGAACGATGAGAAAAATCCCATGTTCACGCTGGACGAAAGACGGGAAATGCTGAAACTCTCCTGTTCCGGCATAGAAAACATCGAGTTCGATATATTCGAAGGGCTGCTGGTCGACGAGGTCCGCAAACACAACGCCGTCGCGGTGGTAAGGGGCTTGCGTGCCGTTTCCGATTTCGAGACGGAGTTCCAGATGGCCATGATGAACAGGGAACTGAACCCGGGCTTCGAGACCTTGTTTCTCATGCCAAGCCCGGAAAACTCGTTTGTAAGCTCCAAACTCATAAAAGAGATAACCCGTTTCGGCGGGGACGTGTCGGCCTTTGTCCCCGTTCCTGTCACTGGCGCTCTGCGGAAAAAACAGAAGAATCTCTGAGCAACCGCTGCATCTGGTTAGCGAAAATGTTTAAGGTATCCACAAGCAAACTCGACAACAGGGGGGTCGACGTCGACCAAGATGTTCCCGCAGAGGACCTCGGCCTTCCGGAAGAGGGATTCTCGTGGACCTCGCCACTGAAATGCCGCCTGCACGCCAACCGTGTAAACAACGGAGTTTTAGTACAGGGAACCGTGGAAGGCAAGGTCGAAACCCAATGCGCAAGATGCCTGGAAAAGTTCGTTTACGAAATATCGGTTCCCGACTTCTGTTTCTTTCAAGAAAATCCTCTTCCTCGGGAAATCGACTTGACGCCCGCCCTTAGGGAAGATATTATACTCAGCTTTCCGCAAAATTTTATTTGCAGAGACGATTGTAAGGGTATATGTGTCGTCTGCGGAAAGAACCGTAACCGCGAAGATTGCGGATGCGCGCCCGTTTTCAAGGAGAACACTCCGTGGAGCGCGCTTGACAAACTGGAACTTGAATAAAATAAAAATCATACAGGGAGAATAAAAATGGCTGTACCAAGATGCCGAATCTCAAAAAAGAAAAGAAGACAGCGGAAAGCAGCAAACCGATACGAAGGCATTGAAACAGGAAAATGCTCCTCATGCGGGGAAGCGGTTATCCCCCATCGCGCATGCAAGTCGTGCGGGAACTATAAAGGCAAGCAGGTTGTCTCTGTTACCAACGGATGAAGATCGCACTGGACGGAATGGGCGGAGATAACGCCCCTGACGCGGTTGTAGGCGGGGCCGCGCTTGCTTTGAAACGGTATTCCGACCTGGAACTGATACTGGTCGGGAAAAAGGACCGCCTTCAGCCGTACCTCAAAAAACACCACATTGCCAGACATCCCCGCCTTTCCGTAGAGCATGCCGAACAGGTTGTCCGAATGGATGAACCATCCACGGTTTCCATACGCTCCAAGAAAAACTCCTCTATCACAGTCTGCGCTGACCTGGCGTCCAAAGGACACGCCGATGCCGTGGTGACGGCGGGTCATACCGGGGCGGCGGTCGCGGCGACGAAGATCAAAATGAGGACTTTGCCGGGCGTGGAGCGTCCGGCTATCGCAACGATAATGCCTTCAATATCCGGCCCTTTCCTGCTGATCGATGCCGGCGCCAATACCGACTGCAAACCACTGAATCTGGGCCAGTTCGCCCTGATGGGCGAAGCATTCGCGAAACTTGCCTTCAGCCGGGCTAACCCCAGCATCGGCCTTCTCAGCATCGGCGAGGAGGATGAAAAGGGGAACGATCTGACCAAAGAAAGTTTTCAGCTTTTTTCGAGCATGCCGATAAACTTTACCGGAAACGTCGAGGGGAAAGCCGTCTTTCAGCATCCCCCCGACGTCATAGTTTGCGACGGCTTCGTGGGCAATATCCTGCTCAAAGCAAGCGAAAGCATGGCGATAGCCGTCATGACATGGCTGAAGGAACTTTTCACCAAGAACCCGATCCGCGTGACCAGCGCAATCCTCGGGAAAAGCGCGTTCGAGGACCTGAAGGCTATATCCGACTACGAGGAAGCCGGAGGCGCGCCGCTGCTCGGGCTGAACGGCATATGCATTATCGGCCACGGAAGCTCCAGCAGCAAGGCCATAATGAACGCGGTACGGGTTGCCCGCGAAATGATACGCATAGAGCTGAACAGCCAGATTTCAACAAGAATTAAGGAGTGCGGGGTCGCAATAAAGAACTAGAGGTGTTATTATCCTTTAGCGTATTTTGGTCAGGACGGACAATTTTCAAAAGAAACAGGCAGAGAAGATAAGATGGCCATAAAGATTATCGGTACGGGGTCGTACGTCCCCGATCATGTGATGACAAACACCGACCTTGAAAGAATGGTCGAGACCAGCGATGAATGGATCAGGTCCCGCACAGGAATAGAGGAACGGCACATAGCCTCACCTTCCCAGGCAACCTCCGACATATCATACGAGGCGGCCATCCCCGCTCTTGAAATGGCAGGCATAGATCCTGGAGAAATCGATCTTATTCTGATTTCAACCGTTACCGCCGACAAGGTATTTCCGAGCACCGCGTGCATACTCCAGAGGAAACTGAAGGCATACAACGCCGCCTGCCTCGACATACAGGCCGCGTGTTCGGGTTTTCTTTACGGGATAGAGATATGCAACGCCATGATGAAGAACAGCGAAAAATACCGCAAGGCCCTGATTATAGGCGCTGAAAAGCTCTCTGTAATCACCAACTGGAAGGACAGAAACACATGCGTCCTGTTCGGCGACGGCGCGGGCGCGGCGGTACTTGAACAGCGCAGGGACGAAAATGACATCGGCGGTATAACCGCCAGCCGGCTTTCCTCAAACGGCGACTACGAAAATATCCTCCATGTACCCGCGGGCGGATCACATATGCCGGCTTCGACTGAAACGATAGAAAACAGCATGCACTTCATACAGATGGAGGGGCAGGAAGTCTTCAAGCTTGCGGTGAATGCTATGGTCGGCGCGTGCCGCGAAGTGCTGGAAGAATCCGGAGTTCCGGCTTCAAAGGTCCGCTGGCTCATTCCGCACCAGGCAAACCTCCGCATAATCCTGGCTGTCGGCAAACGCCTTGGAATAGAGGAGGAAAGGGTTTTTGTAAACGTCAATAAATACGGCAACACCTCTGCCGCGTCCGTCGCCATCGCGCTGGACGAGGTGGTGCGGGCCGGGCAAGTGGAACGCGGTGACTACCTCCTTCTGACCGCTTTTGGCGCGGGCCTGACCTGGGGCGCTAACCTGCTTCGCTGGTAGGAGCTGATCCCGGGGGCTGGGCCTTCTCAAAAAAGTCCGGTACTCAATTGCGGCCACGTGGAATTTTGAAACCGGCTCTAATAAATGGGGTGAGTGAGGGAACTCGAATCCCCGACCTCCTGGGCCACAACCAGGCGCTCTAACCATCTGAGCTACACCCACCATTTATTCATTTGTACAAGAACCGGCAAACACCGGCAACGCCGGAGCCGCCTCCCGGCCGGGAGCCGGGGACACGTAAAATAGTCCGCATTTCAGCTCTGTCAAAACAAAAATGCGCTTTTTATACGTGGATATGGCATTGGATGCTAAACGTGTTATATTCGGTGTTCGGGTCATATATCCGTGAACGACTTTGAGAAACGGGAGCTTGAACCGGATATGAAACTTATCATAATGCGCAGCGGCGAATGCGAGATACTGCAGTCCGGCGGACGCGATTCCGGACGTGATCTGATTGAAAACGGCTGCGAACATATAGGTTCTGCCGCGAAGTTCCTCTCTAAACTGGATATATCTCCTGAGATCATACTCGCCAGTCCCTTCCGGCGCACCAAACACACCGCAGAACTGCTTTCAAGCGAACTCCCCGCTCACCCGCCCGTGGAAAACGCACCGTCGATCATGCCCGGAGCCGGGGTCGAGGAACTGCTGAGGGCCGTCACAAACCGGGCGGAATGCAACGAAGACCGCTGGGTGGCCGCTGTGTGCCACGAACCCGATATCAGCTTCATTCTGCGCAGCCTGCTTCACATGGATAATCTGAATATTCCCGTGGAGTCGGCTTCGCTCTTCGGACTTGAACTGGAGTGTTCGGGCGGACGCAGCGAGGGAAGCTTGCTTTTCTCGTTTTATCCGGGCTCCTGCGCTTGTCCCTGGCCTGATCTTTCCATGAAATAATGTTTCTGTAAAAAGCGGTTTTAAATGTCATCATCATCTGAAAATTCAGTGCTTGCCTTCTGTTCAGCCTCGGAAATGGCTGATGCGGTCGCCGGAGAAGTGCGCGCAGTCGGGAACAGTGAAATCGATCGGAAAGGCTTTTTCACCCTTGTAGTTTCCGGGGGTAAAACACCTCTCGGACTTTTCTCCAGGTTCGCGAACCCTGATATTTTTCCGGAAGGTTTCTGGAAATACACCCATATTTTCTGGGCTGACGAAAGGGCTGTCCCTTTGAATTCTCCTGACAGCAATTTTTGTTCCGCCGAAAAATCATTCATTAAAAGCATTCCCGAACATGCCAGGAATATCTATCCGATGATAGCCGACGAACTTTATGAACCGGGAGAGGTCGCCGAGGAATACGACTTTCTGTTGAAGGCGTTTTTCGAGTCGAAGGGCTTTGACGGTCACAGGGATTTTCCGTCCTTCGACCTTATCCTCCTCGGGATGGGCACGGACGGGCACGTCGCATCGCTTTTTCCGGAATCGCCCGCGCTGGATGAAACCCCAAAATGGGTACTGGCAACCAATGCGCCGCCGGGGACGAAACCACGAGTACCGCGGATAAGCCTTTCTCTTCCGTGCATAAACAATGCTAAAAAAGCATATTTTCTTATAAGCGGAAAACGCAAGCGCTCCATACTCAAGGGCATTCTTGAAGGTCGCGGTGACTTTTCCATGTATCCCGCAGCAATGATAAAAGGTCCTGAAACAAAATGGTTCACATCTCGCTGAGCACAGCCCGCGGGGTTGTTAAATATTTTTTGCCTGCCGCTTTCCTTTTGGCGTCTTTACCGGTTTTATCGGAAGAAATAAAGGTGATGTTCTACAACCTGGAGAACTACTTTGTGCCGGGAGACAATCTGGAGCCGCTGAAAAGCGAGGATTCCAGGAACGCCGTCGCGGAGATTATCGGGGCCGCTTCCCCCCATGTTCTTCTGGTCTGCGAACTCGGAGGCAAAAAATCGGTGAAAGATCTCTCCCGGAGACTGGAGTCCATGGGACTGAAATACATTTTCACCGGAATCGTCTTTGCCGAGGACTATTCCAGGCACCTGGCTCTTTTCTCCAGGATCAGGCCTGAAGACTTCCACCCTGTGACGGATATGACATATCGGATAAGACCGGTAAAAGGGGATCTGCCCAT
>CAZGYO010000019.1:7423-13267 GCA_964530455.1 uncultured Victivallales bacterium | reverse complement strand
TTCGTATACCCAGGCCACGTAGCCGATAGATAGACGGTAAACGTCAAGTCTCTCGTGTCCCAGCGTCATGATGCGTCGATCCCGATAGCGATCCCGATTTCGATTTGGATGATCTCAACCTGTTAATAAACAGATTTTTAACCCTAAAATATCGATTTTCATGAAATAACGGGGTTAGCAGCATATCGGGTTTTAGTGGTCAGCTAAAGTCCGACAGGCTACCAGGATTATAGACTTTTACTTCCCCGGCATGATTGCCATAAGCTCAAACCGGGTATATTTTACATATTCTGAATGCAAGATAAAACTTTGTTCGATGAGATTATTCCGTCTCTCGTCCCGAATGGTTAATAACAGTCCGGCAGTCGCAATAAAAAATAAGTTGATATGAGCGAAAAAAGATTGACATATCCGGTGAACCTTCAGCTCAAAGGCAGGAGATGCCTTATTGTGGGGGCCGGCCGTGTTTCCGAAAGGAAAGTAACCGGTCTCCTGAGAACCGGCGCGCAAATCGAGGTGGTCGCCGCCGAGGTAAAAGATGAGTTCAGGGATAAGTTCGATTCCTGCGGAGTTCGCATAAAGGAAAGACCGTTCAGGAAAACGGATATCAATAACCTCGACCTTGTATTCGCAGCCACCAACGATCCCGCAGTCAACAGGCGAATCATAAGGCTTTGTCGTGAAAACAAGGTGCTCTGCTGCGCGGTGGACAAGAACTGGCCTGATGGCGATTTCATTACTCCGGCGACCTTTTCTACGAGGGGACTTACGCTTTCGGTCTCCACTGACGGGACGGCGTGTAAACGCAGCAGGATGGTCCGCGACAATATCGAAAGGCACGTGGAACTGCTTAGCGACGCTTGCGCTACAGTAATCGGGACTGATTTCCGGCACAGTTCCGTGGAGGCGCGCGAAGCCTTGCCTGTATTCAGTGAAGGGATAAACAGTATAGGGAAAAAACTCAAAAGGCTTCAGGGCCTGCACGAATTCGTGATACTCACAACCTGCGATCGCGTCGAGGTCCTCGGTTTCGCCTCGGACAAGCCGGATCTCCATGAACTTATACTGGAAGTTACCGGCATCGGAGCTCTCGGCAGCGACAAATACTATGTGCTGAAGGGACTCGACGCTTTTCGGCATCTGCCGCTGGTAAGCTGCGGGCTTTCCTCGCGGAACGTGGGCGAAAAACATGTCAGCGGCCAGATGAAGACAGCATTCAAAGAGGCCGAGGACAAAAACTGGACGGGCAGCTTCATGCACGAATGGCTTGGGCACGGGCGGTTCATAGCCAGGAAACTCAGGCGGCTTATCCCGGATAATCAGCCGGTTGTAGAGCTTGAGGACGCCGTTGCGGCCCAGGTCGTCACGGAACTTGACGCTGAGCGGAGCGCCGGCGGACAGATCCTGCTCTGCGGAACCGGACAGCTCGGAAAGGCCATTGCCGTAAAGCTGGCGGAAAATAAACTTGATTTCACCTGGCTGTACCGCACGAGTCGTCCGCGCAGTTCTTTCAAGTGCAGCTTGAAACCGATCTCGAAACTCAATGAATTTCTCAGCGAATCCGCGGTGGCTATACTTGCCACCCGTTCGGAAGTTCCTCTTGTGACCAAGTCGGATATCAGGAATTTCCTTCCCGACAGACCGGCGCTGATACTCGACCTCGGAGTGCCGCACAATGTCGATCCTGAGATAGCTCTTTCCGGTTACGAAGGAAGGCTGCTCAACCTTCTGGAGATATCAAACATGTCTCCTACGCTCAAGCTCGAAAACCCGGCTGACAAGACCAACTCAATACTTGAAAAATACGATTATCTGCATGAAAAACTCTCAGGCACATTTTAAAATAGGCACGAGAGGCAGCAAGCTGGCGGTGATCCAGGCCGAATCCGCGTTGCACAGCCTTTCAGCACGTTTCCCCGGAATCCTGTTTGAGAAAAAGCTCTTTGATTCTCCGGGTGATCGTGACCGTTCGACAGACCTCCGGGAAAGTCCCGGAGACTTTTTTACAAGGGACCTGGACTATGCGGTGCTCTCCGGCGGAATCGACGCGGCCCTGCACAGCGCGAAGGACCTTCCCGACCCGCTTGACGGGAGACTGGACTGGTTCTGGCTGCCCTGGCGTGAGGACAGTAGGGACGCGCTTGTATGGAGAAAGGGGGAAGAGGGGACTGAACCTGAACGTGTCGGAGTCAGCTCCCAGCGAAGGCACGATTACTGTGCAAAACGTTTTCCTGAATCCGAACTGCTTCCAGTCCGGGGCAATGTCGAAAACAGGATCCGGCAGCTCGATGAAGGTTGCTTCGATATGCTTATATTGGCAGCTGCCGGTTTGATCAGGCTGGACTTGTGCGAGAGGATAGGAGAGTATATTTCACTTTCCGAACTTCCGACGCCGCCGGGGCAGGGTGCCCTGGCGCTTATTTTCAGGAAAGACGACAGCCGCTGGCGCCGTATTCGAAGCTGCCTGATATATCCCGCTATCTTTGCGGGCGCGGGGCCGGGAAGCCCGGACCTGGTCTCAATCGGAGTGGTAAAAGCCCTTGAAGAAGCGGATGTCTGCCTTCCGGACGCGCTGGTACCTGAAAACCTGTACATGGAATCACTGCCCGGGAATGCCGAAGTTCTGGATGTCGGAAAACGGGGAAAAGGGCGCAGTACCGACATGGAAAGGATAAGGTTGCTCCTGGCGGAGTATTCACGGAAAGGCAAACGGGTTGTCAGACTGAAAGGCGGCGATCCGGGACTCTTCGGTCGTTTGCCGGAAGAAATATCAATACTCGATGAGCTGGAGCTGCCCTACCGGGTCCTGCCCGGCATAAGCAGCCTGCTGGCGGCAACCACGGGGACCGGCCTCCTGCTTACGCGTCGGGGAATCAATCGTGGTTTCTTCGTTTATACGCCCCGCGTTGCGGGCGGTAAAAACAAATACACTGCACTTGATCCCCGGGAAGCCGAACGCATGCCGCAGATACTTTTTATGGGAATAAACGGCCTTGAAGAGATGTTTTGCCATTATCTGGATGCCGGATGGCCCTCCGACACTCCCGTCTCAATCGTTTTCGCTGCCGGCACAGTCGACCAGCAGGTATTTCACTGCTCAATCGGCAACCCCGAATCAATCCCTCCCACGCCGAAATATGCCGACGGCAGCGATCTGCCGGGGCTGGTGATCGTCGGCGCCTCCTCCGAAGGTTCCTTCATCTACCATCGGCACGGTCCGCTTAAAGGACGCAAAGTTCTCGCAACGGGAAGCAGGTCTCTTAATGAAAGATGCGCGAAGGCTGTTCTCGACCGCGGCGGAATACCCGTTCTTCACCCGCTGCTTGACGTTTATCCGGTGAAGGAGGTTCCATGCGAGATTTGCAGGCTCCGAAACTACGACTGGATTGCCTTGAGTTCGCCGGCTGGATCGGAATTCTTCCTGAGAATGCTGTCCGAAACCCAAACGGATGTCAGGCAAGTCCCGAAAATAATCTCGGCCGGTCCAGTTACATCCGCTCCGCTGCTGAAAGTCGGCCTCCGCCCGGAGATTACAGCCGATCCCCCTTACGGTGCTCCCGGCCTCGCGGAAAAACTCGAAAACCGAATCATGAGCGGAGAAAAAGTCCTCAGACTTCGTTCAGAACTCGCAAAAAGCGCCATTGCCGATACGCTCAGGGATGCCGGTGCGGAAGTCGACGATGTTGTTTTGTATAAGAACGAATGCCATGATCCGGGAGCTCTTCCGGACTTCGATGCCGTGCTTTTCGCAAGCGACTCGGCCGCGAGCCGATTCCTGCAACTTTACGGTTCAGGCACCCTCATTGCGAAAGATGTCGTGATAATAGGCGATCCTACACGGGAAGCCCTTGGCAACGCTGCTCAAAACGCAGCATCCCTTCTCATGCCGGAAAAATCAAAAGTCGAGAATATGGTAGATCGCCTGGCAGCGCATTACGTGGTTGACCGTGTGACCGTTACTGTCCCGGCGTTTCACGAAACCATGCGATGCGGCCGTGCGGAGTTTTGAAATTGGCTCTTGACGTAAGCCTATTGGAATATAAAGTAGATCTAGCCCGGATTTTTCATGAGCTTCCGGCGCTGTAGCCGTCAGGCGGCAAGACGAAGTTGTGGTAATCACCCCGCAAGTGCGGGCAACGAAGCGGATATGGCTCCGGAAACTCACAACCGTGTGAAAATTTGAAAATTATCAATGCTAGAAATTGTTATTTCACAAAAAGGACACAACAAGCTCAACCGCAATATTTTAATCACTGTTTTTCAAAATTTCATAAAATTTTCGGGCCAGTTCCGATTGAATACAGAGAGCCAAGGATAGGATAGTATCATGAGTTTTCCAGAGACACGTTTGAGGCGGCTCAGGCGTACGCCATCGATCAGCCGTATGGTTTCAATGCCGGTACCCGGGCCGGAAAAATTCATATGGCCGGTATTTCTTGTGTCCGGCAGTGATATCGAGGAACCTTTACACTCACTTCCCGGTCAGCACCGCTACAGTCCCGACGCTCTTATAGTGGCTCTCGAACCGGTTGTAGCGCAGGGGGTCGGCGGTATACTCCTTTTCGGAAGCTGTCCGGACATAAAGAAAGACGCCAAAGCGACTTTCGCGTTTTCGAAGGAAAATCCTGTACTGCAGGCGATTCCACTGATACGCGGCGCATATCCGGAGCTTACAATTTTCACAGATGTGTGCATCTGCCCCTATACAGAACAGGGTTTATGCGGTATTCCGGGCGAAGACGGTAATGTCGACAACGATTTAACGCTGCCGATCCTGGCGAAAATGGCCCTGGCACATGCTGAAGCCGGCGCGCATTCGGTCGCGCCCAGCGCGATGATGGATGGACAGGTCAGCGCCATACGCCTGGAACTCGACCGGAATTCAATGCAGGATACTCTTATAATGAGTTATTCCAGCAAGTTCTGTTCCGCGATGTACGGCCCGTTTCGCGACGCTCTTTCGTCAACACCGGTCGAAGGGGGCAGACACGACTGCCAGGTCTCGCCTTCAGATCCCGCCTCGGCGCTGCGTGAATCACAGCTCGACGAAGAGGAAGGCGCGGATATACTGATGGTCAAACCCGTGATATTTTATCTGGATATTTTAGCCGAGCTTCGCAGGCAGACGCTTCTTCCTGTAGCCGCCTACAATGTCAGTGGTGAATATGCCATGCTGAACGCCCTGGCAGAAAGCGGCGGTGGAAACCTGCGCGAGATGGTGCGCGAAAGCATAACGGCGATGAGCAGGGCGGGAGCTGATATCATAATTGCCTACTGGGCTTCAAGATACGATGAACTGGTGAAGTAAAATGAACGGGAAGGGGACAAGCCCAATGAAGAGCGATTTATTAAACGACGGAAGTTCGGGAAACTGACAGATGCAAAACTACAGTACGCGAAGATCGGATGAACTATTCAAAAGAGCGCTGGAGAATATTCCTGGCGGCGTGAACAGTCCGGTACGCTCGTTCAGTTCCGTGGGCGGCGGTCCGCTTTACATGGCGAAAGGCAAAGGCGCATACATGTGGGACGAGGACGGGAACAGATACATGGATTTCTGCGCTTCGTGGGGGCCGTTGATTCTCGGCCATTCCCATCCCGTCGTGCTGGAGGCTGTCGGCAGGGCCGTCCGTGAAGGCCTCAGTTTCGGCACCTGCTGCCGAAGGGAAGTCGAAATGGCCGAACTCATCACCGAGGCTGTTCCCGGCGCGAATAAAACGAGGATGCTCAATTCAGGGACGGAAGCGGTGATGACGGCCATACGCCTGGCGCGCGGATATACCGGCAGAAACATGATTGTAAAGTTCGAGGGCGGATACCACGGTCACAGCGATTCGCTACTTG
>CAZGYO010000019.1:0-7413 GCA_964530455.1 uncultured Victivallales bacterium | reverse complement strand
TACTTGTCAAGGCGGGCAGCGGCGTCCTGGAGGTTGCCGAATCAAGCTCTAAAGGGGTTACGCCAAGCGCCGTTGCCGATACCGCGGTGCTTCCATACAACGATTCCGCCAAATTCGCGGAATTCTGCTCTAATAATGGCGCGAAGACCGCGGCGGTGATTGTTGAGCCGGTTGCAGGAAACATGGGGCTGATACCCGGAACGGATGAATTCTTGGCAACGCTCAGGGATGAATGCACGAAACAGGGAATCCTGCTGATCTTCGACGAGGTCATAAGCGGATTCAGGCTTGCCCCGGGCGCGTACAGCGGCATATGCCGGATTACGCCGGACCTTACGTGTCTCGGCAAGATCATCGGCGGCGGGATGCCGGTCGGCGCTCTCGCCGGCCCGTCGGAGATAATGGACTGTCTTTCTCCGGGCGGCCCGGTATACCAGGCGGGCACACTGAGCGGGAACCCGGTTGCGCTGGCCGCCGGCATCGCGACGATCAGATACCTGAAAGAGAAGGATCCTTACGATGAACTTTCGAAACTGGCGAAAAAGACGGTTGCCGGGATACAGGATATCTGCCGGAAAAATTCCATAAAGGCCGCAGTTTCACGGAAAGGCGGAATGTTTACCGTGTTTTTCGGGCTTGAAGATGAACCGCACGACATGGAGGAAGCGATGAAACTCGATGCCGGCGCTTTCGAGAAAGCGCACGTTTATCTGCGACGGAATGGTTTCTATCTGTCTCCGGCGCCATACGAAGTGAATTTCATCTCGACGGAGCACACAGAAGAGAACATCGACGCTTTTATAGCCGCTTTTGCCGGCTGGGTTAACGATAATCCCTGACATTGAAACCGGCCCTATAATGAAAAAGATATTCATGACTTTTTTATTTTTTGTGTTAGCCGTGCGCCTTTTCGGCGATCTTGATTCCTTATAGCCCTGCTACCACGGTCCCGTACGCGACAACAGGTCAGGTGAAACCGGTCTGAGTAAAAACTGGCCTGAAAGCGGGCCGGAACTGCTCTGGGCCGTGGAAGATCTCGGTTACGGATACAGTTCCGTCTCATTCTCCAAAGGCCGTGTATTTACTGCCGGCATGAAAAATAACCGGACTTGCCTGACGGCCATGGACACCGACGGAAAGCTTCTCTGGCGTAAACAGGCGGGTAAATCCTGGGAGGCCTCCGGGCGACAGCGCTGGGCAGCGCGTTATTCGGGTTCAAGATCCACGCCGACTCTGGATGGTGACACTTTATATTTTCTATTAACCCTGAAGACGGTGTTCTTCTCTGGGATTTTCCGTTCACCAATAAACGCAGCAACAACGCGACCGATGCGATTGTACATGAAGGACGTGTTTTTGCATCGACGGGATATGGAAGAGGGTCTGTTCTTCTGCGCCCGGAAAGAAATGAGGACGGCCGTTTCTCCGTCAGGAAAATCTGAAAAACGGGGCTGATGGACAACCATCACGGCGGGGTTATATTCACAAAGGATACCTTTACGGAGCCGGTAGTGAAGCTAAAGGGTGGTTCTACCTGGAATTTAAAACCGGCGCGGAGATGTGGCGAGCCTCCGGCAAGGGAAGTCTTACCTTTTCAGACGGCAAACTATACTGCCTGGACGAAAATGGAAAAATGTCGCTGGTCGCCGCTAATCACCACGGTTTTGCCGAGATATCCTCCTTCAGGATCCCGCGCGGCGGCCGTGGGAGTTACTGGAGCCATCCGGTAGTCTGCGGCGGACGCCTGTACGTCCTTCATTCGGACAGCCTTACGTATACGATGTGAAGTAGCAGTGCGATCTGCCGGAGCCTGCTCGAAAAGGTCTCGCAAACCACGCTGAGAGCGCGTGGGGATCGGATGCCTGATTTTTGCGTGCATATTTTCATGAAGTATGCGGGTTAATGACGAGACAGATCTGCCGCAACCTGGAATTCCGCTTTTATAGCCTTATATTGTAGGAGACTATAACAAATTGAGGAGGAAGGAAAATGAAAAAATTCCTGATGCTTGTTCTGGCCCTTTTTTGTACAGGATCAACGCTTTACGCTGATGACAGTGACCCCGTGCCTGAAGCTGGCGTGAGCCTGATGAATACATTCTGCGAAGGCCTGAACCCAATGGACGAGAAATACTGGGAACAGAGCACCGTGGACATCATGAAGCTCTACAAGGGACGCTGGTCCAAAGAGCTTGACAAGGACGGCAAACTGGTGTTCCGAGTTTACGGATTTTCCCAAGATCTGAAGTTTTTCGGTGAGAAAATAGTCTCTCTTCTTCTCACTTTCCAGGACAACAAGCTGGTGGAAATCAAGTTTGACCTCTGGAACAAGGGTGACGCCTCTCCCGCAATGGAGAAAATAGCCGAGCTTAAAATGGAGGAATTGATAGAGAAGTTCAAGGAAGCCGGTGTCGAGATCGAAAAAACAAGGACCTCAATGAATTCGTTTACCCGGACAATGGAGACTCACTATACGATCGAGGCGGGCGCCACAAGAGTAACATTCATACCGCAGTCGGATGAATATTACTCTATTTGTGCGAACTCTGTTTCTTATTTGAAAGGGCTTGAAGAGAATAAGAAGGCAGTCTCCGGAAAACTAAGGGACTCCGTTAAAGATGCTATCATCTTTTTCGAGAAAGACGAGGATATCGCGTCCTACAGCAAAAAGCTCAAGAAAGATTTTGTCCAGAAAAACATTCACATGATCGGGGGGCATCAAGTTTCCGACAAAGCTCTCGACAGATGGGCTGATGAGAACCTGAAGAACATTCTCTCAAACTGCAAAAAAGGCGACAAGTTTATAGAGGTTCCAATGGTTGATCAGGGACCCAAAGGCTACTGTGCGCCCGCGACGCTTACCAGAATAATCCTCTATTACGACAGGGAAGCCGACCTGAATCAGGTCGCGCAGCTGATGGGCACCAATGCGGGCGGCGGAACCTACCTTCCGGACATCGAAAAGGCTGTCAGAAGCGTTACGCGGAAGCTTCGGCTGAGCTACCGCAAACTCAGCAAGTTCCGCGATCGCGATGTTAAGAAATATATCGACAGGGGCGCTCCTCTTTTTTGGACCATTCCAGGACATATACGCCTTATAGTCGGATATAACGAGGAAACCAACGAGATACTCTATTCGGACAGCTGGGGCTTCTCCGGTTACGGAAGGATGCCTATCCCGCAGGCTGAAGAGTGTACATACGGACTCTGCGTTATCAAGTAGCAATATTGCGTGGCCCTCAAGCAGATGGGTCTCGAAGGCGAAACCGGGATCATGTGGAACAGAGAAGAGGTCTACAAAAACCGGCGAAACAGGTTTTCCCGGGAGATAAATTCAGACTGTGGAACTATTTCGAGGACTGAAAAAGTTAAGAGCCCTCATTGGAATCAGCTGATATCTTAAGCTTAACGCCACGGACGCGGGCGATGCCTTCCTCTTTTTTTTCCGTTATCAACATCGTCGGCTCCGCTTTTTGCTTCGGGTTCGTTCTCAAGGACTTCAAAATGCTCAAGTTCCAGGTAGTAGCGGGGCATCACCTTGATTTCCGGCACGGTACGGAATTTCTTTATCTTACCGTAAAGCATTACCGCTTTGCCTTTCTTTAACGTCGGAATCAGGTTGTCATTATCGTCCTTTTTTTCAAAAAATACCGGAAGTGTGACCGGGTTTACCTTCAGGTAGTAGTGTTTGGACGGTTTTATCCCGGAGTTTTCAACATAGGCCGGGAAAGTTGTGTGAAAGTTGAAAAAATGGGTTTTTAACGCGATCCGGTCATTTTTGAATTCCTCGGGCGTAGCTTTGAGCAGATTTATCTCGACTTCGGTATACCTTTCGGAATCGAACGACCCGGAAAAAGCAACCCGGCAGGAGAAAAGCAAAGCGATGAGAAGCATTAATCTTTTCATTTTTCAGTCCCTTCAGTTCTGGTTTGCATGAACGTATAACGTCGTAAAAGTTGAATTATTGTCTTAAGAACCAATTTACGGGTTTGACACGGCTGTTTCGCGAAGCCGGTACAGTGCGGATGCGAGGCTGTTCAGCATGATGCTGTAGTAAGATCTGCCGCAATCGCTTCGCCCTCTCTGTGAAAAATTTAAAATCGTCATTGTTACAATCTATACTTTTTTATCTTGTTTTCATGAAATATGCGGGCTAAAGTTCCGGATCGATCATCTCTACCTCTATCACGGGCCGCTTCCATCCTTTTACCCACCTTTGTTTGCCGGTTATCCTGGTTTTTTTCGACTCCCAGAGCTTCAGTCCGAGCTTGCTGCTGTGCAGATACGCGATTGTATAGTATTCCCCGTTGATGTTGAGGGCGAGGGCGTGTGTGACGTAAACCGCGCTGCCCTCAAGGGGAAGCACGTATCCGGTCATTGAGATATTTGTGGGCTCTATATCCGAGAAGGGGAGGGACGGAGTTTTTTCAGATTCGCCGTTTTTACTGCCGGGTTTGTCTTCTTCTTCTTCTTCTTTTTTCAGTTCCGGCCCGGCATTGTATTCGGGGATTTTCTTTTTCTGGTCTTCAGGGACTTCAACGTAGGCCGCGGATACCCAGGCCGTTGTCGATTTCGGTGGTGATATGCGCAACCAGTGTTCACGGGAACCGTCCAGCACATCAACCTTGTCTCCCGCGCTGATCACACCGTATGGGGCATAGGCCACGCTGGGGCCGGATCGAAGCATCACGTCGCGCAGGACCACGCCGTTTTTCAAGAAGGCGGAAGATACCCAGACAGCGGCTTCCGCGGGGGCCTTTATTTCGAACCAGTTTTCTTTGCGGCTTAGAATCTCCACTGAACTGCCTTTTTTGAGTCTGTCGACCACGGTGAACTTGGTATCCGGCATGACGCGGACGTTTAGAGTGTCAGCCGTTACGACGCCTTCGGTTTCCGCTTTCAACTGAAAAGAGCTCAATCCAAGCAGAAGAAGAGATAAGCCGGAGAATTTAAAAAAATTGGATTTGAAAAGCTTGTTCAGCATATAATTGCCTTTCAGACGGTTCCCTGTTTGGCATTAATATTGTTCCTGACTGCCGTATTGTCAACTCCCGTCGCGCATTATGAAAGACCTGAATCAGTGACAATGCCCCGCGGGAATCCACGATAGAGATGAAACGGGAGACAGCCGGGCCGGGTTTCGAGAAAAAAAACTCGCAGCGGCTTTCCGGCAGGCGAGTCGCGCGGGATTTGTTGCAATCAAGACGACTGCGTGCTATTTTAAGTATTATGAAAATATTATCAGCCACAATACTGCTAGTTGTCCTTCTGCTTTCCGGTTGCGGTCAGGATAGAAATGCCCAGAACGCGCCCGACCCTGAAGCGGGGGAGGGGACTGCGATTTCCGCAGATGAAGATAGCGGCTCAGGCGAACCCTCGGTTAAAGAAGATTCACCCTCCGATCTTGCGGCTCCGGAAGATCTTGACAGCCGGCCATCGGCAACCACGAAAACTGAAACCGCTGATTCGCGGGTACAAAAAGAGAAAGCTCCGAACGAAATCCCGTTGTGGAAGCTTGTACTCGGCAAAATCGGGAAGGCTCTTCTTGAAGTCGCTCCGAAAAACCATGAGTTTGGCATAAATATCATCCATAAAACAAAACTTGCCGAAGGGGAAAAAGATTTCGTCATTGACCCGCACCTTCGGAAAGACACCGCGGAACTGGTTTTGTCACCCCTATGGGGACAGGATGAAAGCCGCAGCATCCTCAGGTACGAATCAGTCAGCCCAAATATTTTGTTTGCAGCGGAAATATCCAGTGCCGGCGGCGTAAATCTACTCAGAATCAGGTTTATCGTGCCGACAGACGAGAACGAAACCGCGGAACCTCAAAATCCATAGAGCCAATTTCAAAACTCTCCGTGGCCGCTGCATCGTCCTGATCATAAAAATGTTAATTCCATTTTTTGCAATTTAACTGCTTCATCTGGGTTTATAAGGATATCCGCGTCGGTGATATCACCTTTCTGCAGGCGGAACAGGTGGCTGTCCGCTTTTTTTATCCCATTTGCGGATTATCTGTATTATCTCCCTGACATATGCGCATTCGCACTTTACTGGGCAGGAATCAAGCCGTTTCCTGTACAGGCAGTATCCGGGGCATTGTTCTGTACCCGCAGCTTTTTCGGTGAATATAGGCCCGTCGTACAAATCAAGGAAATCCTCGGCTTTAAGAGCAAGCGTTGTCCCGCATGAATGATTGAACAGGAACATTCCCGCAGACAGTTCTTCAAAGTTTACCTGGTATCCGATTGTATCTATATCAGGATCCTCGAGGAACTCCTCTCTCGACTCCCAGCGGGTTTTGCATACATTGCATTGTTTAAACATTGGCGCGGAATCCGCAATCTTAGTGTTTTTTGCATTTTTCGATGCGTTCGTCCAGATCTTTCTGTGCGTCATGAATAGCTTCAAGAGCCTCTGCGATACCTGAAGAATTTCCGAATACCGATGTTCCCGCGACCATTATGTTGGCTCCGGCCGCAGCGGCCCGCTTTGAAGTTTTCGAGTCTATTCCACCGTCAACCTCGATATGTGTCGCAAGCCCGTCTTTCTGAACTTTCCCGCGGATATCACTGACTTTCGGAAGGACACTTTCCATGAACTCCTGCCCCCCGAAACCCGGCTCG
Source organism: uncultured Victivallales bacterium (assembly GCA_964530455.1). GTDB lineage: Bacteria > Verrucomicrobiota > Lentisphaeria > Victivallales > CAZGYO01 > CAZGYO01. Next base: position 785 of record CAZGYO010000019.1, on the reverse strand, counting down.
ACCGTCATCACCAGTACCAGGTCGATACTGTCGAGATAAGGGGATACGGCAGCCGCACCGGTATCCGGACGAAGGCATATTCCCGCGGAGCAACCGGCGTTATGTATATCTTCGATTGTCTGTTCAACGTCTCCTTCCGCCTCAATGTGGAAGGTTATATTGTCCGCGCCGGCTTCGGCGAACACTTTAATGAAATCACGTGGTTTCTCGAGCATCAAATGCACGTCGAAGGGGCGGCCGGTCACTTTGCGGATTGAACTAACGACCGGAGGCCCTATGGTCAGATTCGGCACAAAATGACCGTCCATGACATCGACATGTATTATATCGGCTCCCGCGGCGTCGGCCCGGACTATATCCGACCCGAGCGTAGCGAAATTCGCGGCGAGAATCGACGGAGCCGCCAGCAGCCTTTCGTTGCTCAGTTCTGTTAAAGGATGTTTTTGCATCCGTTATTATATATATGCACCCGCTTATAGGCAAATACTAAACTGTCGAAAAACAAGATATAAAACATTCGGGGCCCGGATGGCAAAACCAGAATGGCAAATGGCAGCAGAGTGAGCTTTACACGGGCGGATTCAGCTCTTCCTTTTAAAAACGTGCCCGCGAAGCATTGGTTTTGGAATTTCGCTGATCAAACCGGATTCCATCAGAAGCGGAATCGTCCTGTACAGCGTCGCCCTCGAAACAGGCCAGCCCAATTTCCGGGCCTTCTCGAAAAGTTCCTGTATGGTAAATTCATCCTTGAATGAAAGGGCCGCGCGGGCAATATCGATTCTGGT
>CAZGYO010000018.1:0-14508 GCA_964530455.1 uncultured Victivallales bacterium | reverse complement strand
ACGGCAAAAGGAACATCACGCTCACTATCGTCCCGCAACCGAGGATAAAAAAGCTCGTTTTCAAAGGCAACGAGAAGTTCGATGACACCGAACTCAAGGAGAAAGTGTCTCTTGACGCGGGTTCCCCGCTGAACGACAAACAGCTCCGCAAAGACCTCGAATCTCTCCGGAATTTCTACTCGTCGGAAGGATACTATGCCGCGGTAATATCACACGAAACAGTGGGCGTGGGCGAGGACCTTGTGGAACTGACTTTCAACATAGAGGAAAATCTCAAGCGCCGCATCGCCTCGGTCTCCTTTTCGGGGGCTACGGTTTATTCCGAGTGGTTCATGCGCCGGAAAATTGCTACCGCCCATTCCTACTGGAGCTGGCTCATCGACACCGGCCTGCTCGACGAAAATGAAATAGAGAACGACAAACAGCGCCTCAGAGATCTCTACTGGGAAAAAGGATACCTGGACTTCCGCGTGAAGGATGTCCAGATAACCCCCCGCGAAAATCCGGAGAAAGTGGATGTCGTATTCGAGTTGGAGGAAGGCAAAGCGTACCGAATTGGAGAGGTGGCTGTTACCGGCAACACCAAGTTCGATGCCGAAACGATTGCCGGACTCATCCCGCTCAAGACCGACGACATCTACGATATCCGCAAAGAGAGAGAAGGATTGCGGGCAATTGCCGAAAAATACAACAGGCTCGGACACGCGGATTTCAACTGTTCCATTTCGAGAGTCCCCGACCTTGACACGCATAGCCTCGATCTTGAATACAGGATAAGCGAAGGCATACCCTACAAGGTCCGGCACGTCAAGATATCGGGTAACCACAAGACTAAGGACAAGGTACTCCGGCGGGAAATGACCCTGGAATACGGCGACCCTGTCGATAAAGAAGAGATGCTGGTAAGCAGAAAACGCCTTATGGCTCTGAACTACTTCGAAAAGGTCTCCGTCGTTTCCGCCGGTGCCGAAGAGGAAGGGAAAAAGGATATCGAGGTACGCGTCGAGGAAAAGCAGACCGCCGAATTCAGTATAGGCGGCGGATACTCCGACACGCACAGTGTTTTAGGCGTCATCAAACTCGAAGAAAACAATTTCGATATAAGCAACCCGGAAAACTATTTCGCCGGCGGAGGCCAGAGACTGTCCCTCAGGGGACAGCTCGGTCTGGAGGAAAGCGAAGCCGCGATTTCATTTACCGAACCGTGGCTTTTCGACCGGCCTGTATCCCTCAATATAGAAGGCTACTACCATACCAGGATTTACGAGGACTGGGACGAGACGCACGCCGGGGGCGAACTGAGCCTTGCATACCGGTTCATGGATTACAACTCCGTCGGTGGAGGATACAGGCTGGAATCAGTAAGGGTACAGGACATGGACGACGATCTTTCCTCGATTTTCCAGGAGGAAGAAGGTACGGACACTGTAAGTTCGATATTTGTTACGTTGAAACGCGATACCAGGGACGATATAGTCGAACCGGCTTCGGGATACCTGCTCAGCCTGAGAAACGAACTTACCACAAAGGCCCTGGGCGCATCCGAAAACTACTACAGGATCGAGGGTAAAGCCAGTGGATATTTTCCGTTCCTGAATGAGGCGCTGATACTCCATCTCGGGGGGCGCGCGGGACACGTGAACGATTTTGGAAGCACCGACAGGCCGCCGATCTATGAAAGGTATTTCCTGGGCGGAGGCAACACCATCCGAGGTTTCAAATACAGGGAAATCTCACCGGCGGACGCGAATGAGGACCCCTACGGCGGCGAGTCTATGTACATGCTTACGGCAGAGATTACCCATCCGATCTACGACTTCATCCGCGGAGCCGCTTTTGTCGATGCCGGCAACGTTTACAGAGACAGCGATTTCGACGATTTCGACATCGACAGCATCAACGTCGGCGTCGGGTACGGGCTGCGCATCAGGGTTCCGCACCTGAACGCGCCTGTCAAACTCGACCTGGCCTATCCTGTCGTCAAGGATCAGAGCCACATCGACCGCAAACTGCGTTTCCATTTCAATCTGGGATTCACGTGGTAAGAGCCAGTTTCAAAACTCCGCGTGAACCGCGTTGGTAGCGCAGGCGCGGCATTCGCGCCAAAAGGGCCTGCCGCCAAAACTGTTGGAACAAAGTCACAAGCATGCGTCGCGGCGAAATGGAGAACACAGACAGCTCTAACAAAAAACACAAAAGACAAACAGGAGAAAGACATGAGCAAAATCACACTCGGAGCACAACTTTTTACATGCCGAGAATTCACAAAAGACATTTCCGGTGTTGTCGAGACTTTCCGCAAGGTCAGGCAAATCGGATACGAAACCGTGCAGATTTCAGGATTCGGGGACGTTGACCCCGGGGACGTGGCGAAAGCGCTGAAAGACGAAGGTCTCAAATGCGTGGTCACCCACATGGGCTGGAACAGCTTCCTGGAAGACCTGGACAACGTGATAGAGACGCACCGGATATGGGACTGCACACACACCGCTATAGGAGGTCTTTCGGGGGAGTACCGAAGCGCGGAAGGACTGCACAGGTTTGTCGACGAACTCAAGCCAGTGGCCGAGAAGCTGGCGGAAGCCGGAATGGACTTCTCATACCACAACCACAACCACGAACTGGCAAAGTTTGATGGCCGCACCTGGCTGGAACAGCTCTACGAGCTTGCTCCTCCGGAAATGCTGAAGGCGGAAATAGACACCTACTGGATCGTAGCCGGCGGCGGGGACCCGGTAAAGTGGATCAGAGACCTTGCCGGACGCGAACCCGTAATACATTTCAAGGACATGATCGTAACCCCGGAACGCGAACAGCGTTTCGCGGAAATCGGCGAGGGAAACCTGAACTGGCCGGAAATAATCCGGGCGTCGGAGGATGGAGGCGTAGAATACGCGCTCATCGAACAGGACAACACCTATGGTAAAGACCCTTTCGAATGCCTCAGAATCAGCTACGACAACCTGACAAACTCTCTTATGAAAGGTCTATAAATCCTAAACGAAGCGGTGGCTGCTAGGAGAGCCGGTTTCAAAACCGGCTCTCAGGATAATTCACCATTATGATTAGAACAGCTATAATAGGTGTTTCCGGGTTCGGCGCGACAATCTACGACGACCTGATGAAACAGGCAGGTGAAGGCGTCGCGAAAATCAATGCGGCAAGCATCATCAACCAGGACGAGGAACGCTGTAAATGCGCCGAACTCCGGGCCATGGGATGCAACATCTACGAAGACTACCGCGAGATGCTTGAGAAGGAGAAAGACCGCCTGGACATCTGTTTTATTCCCACCGGCATCCATCTGCACGCTCCGATGACGGTCTGCGCGCTGGAGCACGGAATCAATGTATTCGTGGAGAAACCCATTGCCGCCACCCTGGACGAGTTGAGGGACATGAAGGAAGCGGAAAAATCCTCCGGCAGGTTCATCGCCGTGGGCTATCAGACCATGTACGCGCGGGAAACCGGAATCATGAAAAACCGGATACTCGCCGGGGATATTGGAAGACTGAAATCGATAAAATGCCATGCCCTCTGGTCCAGGAACAGCAGATACTACTCGAGAAACAAGTGGGCCGGGCGGCTCAAGTGCGACGGCAGATGGGTCCTGGACTCCCCGTTCAACAACGCACTCGCACACCAGCTTAACATGATCGCGTTCCTCGCGGGCGATTCCGAAGAAAGGTCCGCGGATATCGATACCGTAGAAGCCGAACTCTACAGGGGAAACCGGATCGAAAGTACGGATACCGCTTGTATAAGGGCTTTGACATCGCGAAAAATAGCGCTCGGATATTATGTGACACACTGCACGGACAAACACGAGGGTCCCGTTATTAGAGTCTCCGGCGATAAAGGGACAATAAGCTGGACGCAGCGGGAAACCCGTTTCAGTATCGGCGACGAAGAAGAGGCGCTGAAATCAGAATCCTACGAGACACTGCGCCCCTCCATGATGAGACAGGTCTTCAGGAAAATATCCGATAACCGCTCGTTTGTCTGCGGATCGGATATCGCAGGCGTCCAGACTCTCATCGTAAATGCCGCCCATAAATCCTCGGATATACACAAGATTCCCGACGAATACATCGTGCGTTCGAAAAATGAAAAAGGGCAGTCCGTGCTGCGGATCAGGGATATAAAAGATATATTCACCGAGTCTGTCCGCGAAGAAAAACTGTTCTCCGAAAAACACGTGCCCTGGTCCCGAAAAGGCAGGCTCGTCAAGACCTCAGAGATGTTTTGAGATCATCTGCTCAAGTACTTCCAGGCTTACGAGTTTTTCAATATAGTCGTCCATCCCGAATTTAAGATATTTTCCCCTGTCTCCGGCAAGAGCATTTCCACTTAACCCCAATTTTTCATGAAATATACGGTTTAGGAGAAAGACGGGGCTGAGAAAAGTTTTTTCAAGCCGCAAAGCAGCGACAGAAAAACTTTTCGAGCACCGTCTACTTACTACAGCATCATGCGGCGGTATCTCTCCAATTCTCTGTGATCGCGCCTGGAGAGTTTTATTTTGTATATGCGCTCCCCGCGGGGTCCCGTGAACTTCAGCCGTGCCCGCCTGCTTTCGTCCAGGGACTTCCCGAGCGCCGGGCGGTCGGGCGGCACGAATACGGTGCTTGCGCCGAACTGGTCGTATATCATCAATGCCGGTCTCATCACCCGGCCACGGCAGATCTTGTCCCATAAACGATATTTCCCGGGATTCTTTGCGTACATGAAATATGGTTCCAGAAAGATCAGGTATTTCTGTTCCGGCGCCCCGAAAAAGAGCATGGGCGTATCATCCCAGTCACCGGTAAAAACAATTTCTCCGGGTTCGCAGTTGCGGCGGATCCAGGAGGCGGCCCGCGAATAACGCACATGGTCTGTATGGTATCCTGTCTTGAGCCTGTAAAGCGAGTAGAAGCCGTAGACAGCAAGCACGAACACCAGAGCTTGGATTTTCAGGCTGCGCCATTGTATGCTGCCGTTCCAGGCGAGAAAGATGAAGACCGATGACAGTGGAATCATGTAGTCGCAGAAACGCTGTGACAGGAGTGTCAGGATGATATACGCGACGCTCAAAACGAAAAAGGAAAGCCTTTTCCAGTCCTTTCGCCCGGAAAACATCTTTGTAACGGCGGAGAGGTACACGATGGTAAACAGAAAGTACTCCTTGAGAAAAACCCGGATGGACATGGGCGAGAGTTCAGATGCCTGCACTATTTCGGTCTCCCCGCTGCCGAACCACTTGGCTTTGAGGACCAGAACGTTCTGCACGAATGTGCCGTACAGGTTCGCCGGGAAATATGGATTTAGGAACAGTCCGGCACAGAGTCCGGCAAAAACCCAGGGAGTCATTAAATCCTTGACCGAGAATCCGCCGTCTTCCCGCCGCCGGAAAACATCAAGAATAAGCGTGATGAAAAGCATCTGCCATGCGCTGGAGTGACTCAGAACGTAGATCCAGGTCAGAATAAGAACGGTGAAGCGCCTTTTTTTTATGCACGCCGAGAGTAGAAGGGGAAGGAGAATGAGCGATAGGAGTATTGATCGGCACAATATCAGTCGCCCGACAAAAACCAGGCCGCAGGAGAAAAGGGTGAAAAACGCGAAGAGAAACGGGGAACTTTTTATTTCCAGGGTTTTTATAAGACGGATCCAGGCCATGGCCGCGATCCCGGAAAAGACAACAGCCGCCAGCTTCGCCGCGGTAATTTTTCCAAAAACTGCTACAAGGGGAACCAAAAGGACATGAAAGAGGAAATCTTTGTCCCAGAAAGAGTCGGCCCATATCGAACATGTCGCCCAGGGAAAAGTCTTCATTATCCACCCGTGTTCCGGCATAATTTCGGAAAATGCCACGTGAAACCAAGCGTCCTGCCCGGGAAGAGACTGCGTCCACAACAATACCGCCAGAACCGACAGCGACCACAGAGCGCCGGACGGCAAATATTCGGCGCAATGCCCTTTTTTTAATTTTTGCAGGAAGTCTTCCATCTCGATTATCCTAAAAAAACAGTTGCCGAAGCACGCCGGCACATATTCAACAAACCCCGTTTGCTCGGGGTCAGTACTGGGCAGTCTTCGAGTGTCTCAGCCCCGACCCCGACGTGGTTCACTGAATATGTACGCACGCCGTGGATTTATTTAGAAAGCCGGTTTCAAAACCGGCTCTCAGAATTATTCGTCATCCGACAGATTATCGGATTCCCCGGAAACATCTTCCCATGGACACTTGAAAAATTTACGCCTGCTCTGCAGAATATTGAAGTGTATCATGTGCCAGAAAGCCGCTATTCCGTCTTTCCACGTTATCTTTTTGCCCTCGTCATACGTCCTGCCGTGATAGCTGATCGGAACCTCGTATATACGGATTCCGCGTGCTCTCGCGATTTTCGCGGTCAATTCTATCTCTATGCCGAAACGGTCCGTCTGGAGCTTCAGGTTCTGTATAACCTCGCGCCTGAAACACTTATAGCAGCTTTCTACATCCGTAAGATTGATGTCGGTAAGGAGATTCGAGCAGAAAGTTATAAATTTGTTGCCCAACTGGTGCCTGAAGTACAGAACTCGCCCGGCGCCGCCCTGAAAACGCGAACCGTACACAACATCGGCCTTGCCGGAGACAATCGGTTCCAGTATAGTCGGATAATCTTTCGGAGAATATTCGAAATCGGCATCCTGTATAATTACCACGGGAGCACTCGCTTCTTCGAAACCACGCCTTATCGCGGCTCCTTTACCCATGTTCTTCTCCTGGCATAAAAGCCTGATATTTCCCTTTTTCCGGGCTGCCATTTCCTCTATGACCCGCCTCGAATTATCTGTAGAGGCATCGTCGACCAGAATAATCTCCGCTGTTTCCGGTCTTGCAAGGACCGCATCCACTACCTGGACAACGGTTTTCTCCTCATTGTATACAGGTATGATAACGCTCAGTATCTTTTCCGTCCTCATCCGGACCTCCCGAGTTCTACGGAGCGGTCCGCCGCCGTTTTCACGGTATCTGAGACAATACGCCTGAACTTATTTTGAGCCATATGTGCGAGTCCCGCCTCGGTAGTACCCCCCGGAGAACTTACCTGGTCCCTCAGTTTTTCCGGAGTTTCTCCTGTTTTTTCGAGAAGCTCGACCGCGCCCGCGACTGTCTGCAGGGCCAGCATGAACGCTGTCTCTTCGGGCAGGCCGGCCCTGACACCCCCATCCTGGAGTGCCGAAATAAATTCAAAGACGTATGCGGGGCCGCTCCCGCTCAGTCCGGTTACGGCGTCCAGTTGATCCTCATCCACACGGCAGAGGGCGCCGACGGAGGAAAGTATTTTCTCGGCTTTTACGCTGTCTTCGGGACCGGCTCTCATCGAAAGGCTGTAGGCCGAAATACCTTTCCCCACGAGAGCGGGAGTGTTGGGCATCACCCTGACAACTCTCTCCGAAGAAGTGAGTTCCATTATCCTGGATATCCTGGTCCCCGCAACTATGGAGATCAGCAGTTTATCCGACAGAAGTCCGGTAGCCCCGCGAAGCGCTTCGTCGATGTTCTGAGGTTTCACCGCTATGACAACCGTATCCGCGTTTTTCAGCGCTTCCTCAGGGCTTACGAAACAGGCCACGCCCGTTTTCTCGGTGAATTCGGCCGCCGCCGCCGATGAAACATCGCAGGCTGAAATCCTTTCGGCGCGAACACCTCCGGCTAAAAGGCCTCTGACAAACGCCGTCGCCATCCGGCCGGCGCCGATGAAAGCTGTTTTTTGAAAGTCTTGCATGTTTTTTTGCGCGGCCCGGGGGTCAAACCGGCTCCGAAAGTATCCTGGCTAATATCTGACCCGCGAGCACCCTTTTTTTCTCCAGAGAAAGTTTAACGGGTTTTTTACCGGGAGCAAGCATAAAAACAGAATTATTATCTGACTCGAAACCTATATCCTGACGCGATACATCGTTCACGATAATCCAGTCCAGATTCTTTTCGCACATCTTTTTTTTCGCGTTTTTTACGAGATTTTCGGTTTCCGCGGCGAAGCCTACGAGTATCTGTCCCGGCCGCTTGTTTTTCCCCAGCTCCATCAGGATATCGTTTGTAGGGACAAGTTCAAGACGCATTCTGCGTCCTTTTCTTTTCAATTTCCTGTCCAAAACCCGGGCCGGGCGGAAATCCGCGACCGCCGCTGCCATTATTATAAGGTCGGCTTCCTCCGCGTACCTGAGCATTTCACGCTCCATGTCCGCTGCGGTGACAACCGGAACGAGTTCGGCTTTTGCGGGAGCGTCCAGATGGACAGGGCCGGTCACGAGGGTTGTCTCATGCCCCAGAGTCAAAGCCGCCTCGGCAAGAGAAAAACCCATCTTACCGGAAGAGCGGTTGGATATAAAACGCACGGGATCAATGGATTCCCTGGTGGGCCCTGCGCTGACAAGTACTTTCATGAAATCATTCTTCGTTGAGCAACTGTATTATGCGTTTCCTGATAATTCCGGGTTCCTCCATCCTGCCCTGACCCGTTTCATCTCCGCAGACCACAGGACCCTCCGCGGGACCGATAAAACACACCCCACGCTCCTTCAGGGTCTTGCAGTTCGATTCCACGGCCCTGTTTCTCCACATCTTCGGATTCATTGCCGGCGCAAGCAGTATCTTGCCCTGATGGGAAATCGCATAGGTGCTCAGCGCGTCGTCCGCTATTCCGCAGGCTATTTTTCCTATGGCGTTCGCTGTGCAGGGAGCAATTACAAGAATATCCGCGCTGTCCGCCAGCGCGATATGGCCGGGTTCCCATTCGGGAAGTTCCCACAGGCTGGTCACGACAGGATTTCTTGAAAGCGTAGCGAAAGTGTGTTCCGTGACAAGCCGTCTCGCGGAGTCGGTCATTATCACTGTGATCTTGTATCCGTCTTTGATCAGGGCGCTCACCAGGGCGGCCGTTTTACAGACCGCTATGGATCCGGTCACTCCGATGACGATATGTTCTTTTTCTGGGGGGGCAGGCATTGATTTCTCCTTTTGCCGGTTTGAAGCTGGTAAAGTCCTCGAAGATCAGCTCATCCTTCAGTGTTTCATAGATTATTGATAACAGTTTCCGAGCCAGAGCGACGATTGCTTTTCCACTTCCTCTCCGAGCCTTGATGCGCTGATAGTAGTTATCGAGATATGGGTTATAACGTTTGGCGATCATGGCACACCGGATCAGCGTTGTTCGTCCCAGCTTGCTGCCTCTTTTATATGTCTTTAGTCCCGGACCGAAACCGGGGAATTACTTTTTCATCATCGAGTCCACGTTGGATTTATCGATGATTATGTAGCGGGAGTTGAAGGCGTCCTCCAGCTCTTTCTCGGTTTTGGGTTCAGGAATATCCGTGCTCGTTGCCTTGAAAGATTTAAAGCGCACGAGCATGTCTATTTTTCCGTACAGGATGAATTCCAGGAGTTCGGGACGGTATCCGCCGACCATCACCACTTTGGGCCTTTCCTCGGGAGGCAGGCGCCAGACAGACATCCTCTGGGCCCCTTCCGGGAATCCGATCAGAGTGAGCAGCAGATCGCATTCAGGATGATTCCTGATTACTTCGTCAAAATATTTGGGTTTCAGATTCCATATTAACGGCGGCGGCCGGGGATCTTCGGGGTCGTCGTATTCAGCCCGGTTCCAGGGAATCTCAGGAATATGCTCCGAGGTGATTTCGCATCCGTTTGAGAGGTTTTCCTTAAAGTCCCCGATCAGATCCTCATACTTGAAGTTCTCCTCCAACTCGGGATTGTCCCTTATCACAAGTATCCTGGAGTTCGGGAAGTTCTCGGAAATATATCTCGCCGTACGGTTCATGCATACCTGGGCAAACGCAATCCTGGACTCTACTATTTTTTCAGCCTTGGAACTTTCCATTGACGAAACCATTATGTAAAGAATAAGGCTGACAATAAAGACGGGGAACAGGATGGTCATTTTCTTTTTTACGTTCGGCATCTCGAAGCGCTTTTTAAAGCAGTAGACAAGCCCTCCCAAAGAACCCAGCATAATCAGCAGAAACAATGTCTTCATTTTTCCCTCTGGTTGTTTAAAGGTTTTTTAACCGACTCATATAAGATATTATGGCTGAACGCATCTTTCAAGAAAAGTCCGATTTTCATCCTGATTCCTCATCAGGGCAGGTAGCCGCCCTCTTCAAGAATTCTGCGCCGTATCTGTCCGACGTCTACAGAATGCAGGTCGGGGGTTTTCATTTGCGCCCCCGCGGCCGCCGCTATGCCCGCCGCTTCACCCATGCTCATGCACGGCGGCATCACCCTTATTGCTCCGTGTACATGCCTGTCCGCGGAAACATTCCGGCCCGCGACAAGTACGTTGTCGAGGTCGCGCGGGACAAGACACCTGTAGGGTATGCCGTGCGACTCTCCCGCGCCCAGGGATGCTTTCCTTTTTTTATCGCCCCGGTCAAGCTTCCCGGAACGGATCTTTTCCAGTTCGGTTTTAGAGTGGTGGACGTCCAGAAAGAAGGAGTTCCTCGCTATTTCGTCGTCGAAGGATCTCCGTTGCCGGTGGTCTTCGGCCGTAAGCACATAGTCCCCGACAATTCTTCTGATCTCGCGAACCCCGAGCAGGGACGCCGTGGTCAATAGAAAAGAATCTTTGAAGCCGGAAGGAAGATGCTCCGAAAATCCTTCACGAAGCTGAAGCGCCAGCTTCCTGCCCTCTCTAATCGCGCGCGACAGGTCTTCCGGGTCAGTGCCATCTATATCATATATGTGGCCCGCATTCAACAGCTGAACGCTGTTTCCGAGAGAAAGCCCTGTCCGGACAAATCCGCCTTTCAGCAGGGGAAACCGGTTGTCGTTCTCAATCTTTTCCCGCCAATTTTCATCCGCGTTTTCCCAGATATGTCCGGTATCGACATCAGCCAGGACCGAACACAGGGTTGCGGGCTGCATTTTACCCTCGGAATCGCCCTTCATGAATTCCGCCCCCGCACGGGCGGCAAGGTCCCCGTCACCCGTCGCATCCACATAGACCGGCGCCTTCAGGGCCGAAAGCCCCGCCTTGTCGCTGACGATGAGTGCGTCCACGTTCTTCGGGTCACGCATCTCCACCGCCGAAAGATTCGTGAAGAACCGGACTTCCACCCCGGCTTTCTCCAGCATGTCGTCGAGTATTATCTTGAGATATTCAGGATGAAGTATGGACGGGCAGCTTAAATCGTCGATATCATCGATCCCGAGCATGCGCGCCATCCGGCGTCGCGTCTCCTCGAAAATGGAATGGTGAATATAACGTTTCCCGTCGTGAGGGCCGCACCAGCCCGGAACCATCCCTGCGGATCCGAGCCCGCCCGGACAACACAGGGAATCGAAAAGAAGAACCCCGGCCCCTTCCCTGGCCGCGGCTATCGCGGCCGCCGAACCAGCCACTCCCGCTCCCGCGACTATAAGATCCCATTCCTCGCGCAGAGGAATGCTTCGTGCGGATAGGGAATAACTATGATTCTTTTCCGGATTTGCCTTGCTTTTCAGAGTCATCCTGAGCTTCCTGCTCCGCAGCTCCACCCTTGTTGACTTCTTCTGCTGTCTCCTCTGAAGCGGATTCCCCTTCCCCGGTCTCCGTTTCGGGCTTTTTCTCTGCGGTTTCCTTTTCCAGCGCCTGTTCAGCGGCGGGAGTTTCAGTTTTATCCTCTGATTCCGCTTCTCCCCTCTCTTCCCCAGCGGCAGCTTCCGCGGGTTTGTCCTCTTTCTTTTCCGGAGCGGATTTCTTTTCAGGCTTCTTTTTCTTCTTTTTCGAGGGTTTGGAAACCATTTCTTCCTCCACCCATTGAAGAATGCACATGTCAGCCGCGTCGCCGATACGTTGTCCAAGGCGGATTATGCGGGTATACCCGCCGGGACGCCCGGAATAGCGTGGCGCTATCTCATCAAAAAGAATCCTGACAGCGTCCTTGTCATGCAGCCTTGAAACCGCAAGTCTGCGGTGGTGCAGATCGCCCAGCTTCCCGAAAGAAACCATTTTCTCGGCAAACCTTTTCACAGCCTTGGCCTTCGGAACCGTGGTCTTCACCTGCCCGGAATATATGAGACTGCAGACCTGGTTCGAAAGCAAGGCGCGCTTGTGCGCGCCCGTCCGGCCCAGTTTTATGGAGTTCTTCCGATGCCTCATTCTCTTATTCCTCCTCGTCGCCGCCGCTGCCGCGGAATTTGCCGCTCTCGGATTCTATAGCACCAAGCAGTTCCTCGCTGAAACTCATGCCGAGTGAAAGGCCGAGATCCTCAAGCTTCTCTTTTATTTCGTCGAGGGACTTCTTCCCGAAGTTGCGGTACTTGAGCATCTTGGCCTCGGATTTGGTGCATAGTTCCCCTATAAGGACTATGTCCGCGTTGTTCAGGCAATTCTGCGCGCGAACGGAAAGGGCCAGGTTATCCACGCTCTGTACGATAGTCTTGTAAAGCCTCATCTCCTCTTCGCTGATCGAAGCAAGCACGCTTTCCTCCGTCGCCAGAGAGCCGAGGAACGGCCTCAGATGGTCCTGCAGTATCTTCGAACACTTCTCCATCGCGTCGCGGGGTAGCATCCGCCCGTCCGTCCAGATCTCTATTTCGAGGCTGTCCAGTTCGGTCTGCTCTCCCACACGGGTGGAACCGACGCTGTACCTCACATGCGTGACAGGGCTGAAAAGACTGTCGACGGGAATGGTTCCCAGGGGGTGGTCTTCGCGCTTGTTCTTCTCCGCGGGAAGCCATCCGCGCCCTTTTATGATCTCAATCTCTGCACGGAAATCCGTTTTTTTGTCCAGAGTGCATATGATCTGGTCAGGATTAAGTATTTCGGTAGTGCCGTCGGTGATTATGTCGGCGGCTGTGACAGGACCGGCCTTGTCTTTGCGGATCTCGAGCAGTTTCGGAGTGTCGCCATCCGTGCTTAAACGCACCTGCTTCAGGTTTAAGACAATCTCGGTTATGTCTTCAACAACATCCGGCAGAGTCGTGAACTCATGCGACGCTCCGTCAATGCGCAGCGCGGAAATCGCGGCTCCGTCAAGCGAAGAAAGGAGAATGCGGCGCAGCGAGTTGCCGATGGTGTGCCCAAAGCCCGTCTGCAGCGGTTCGGCTTTGAACTTTCCATATGTGTCCGTCGCCGTCGCTTCATCCATCTCCACGGCGCGGGGCATGGGAAACGTGTTTGCGGTCATATAATTACCTCCAGAGCTTACTTTCAAAAAATATGGTTTCTATGTGTATAAACAGGTCAGATCCTGCGCCTTTTCGGCGGCCTGCATCCGTTGTGCGGAACCGGCGTGACGTCCTGCAGCGCGGTTATTTCCAGGCCGGTGGCGGATATTCCCCTGACAGCGGATTCGCGACCTGAGCCGGGCCCTTTGATCCGTACTTCAACTTCCTTCATGCCGAGTCCCTGCGCCTTTTTTGCAACTTCCGATGCAACGGTCTGCGCCGCGTACGAAGTGCTTTTGCGTGAACCCTTGAACCCCAGCTTCCCCCCGCTGGACCAGCACAAAACATTCCCGTGCATGTCGGTGAAAGTGACTTTCGTGTTGTTGAACGTCGCGTGTATGAAAGCTATACCCCGCGGCACTATCCGGCCGGCCTTCGCACGCTTCACCGCCTCCGGCCGTGCTTCGCCTTCGGGCTCTGTCACAGCCGTCGCGTTATTGGCATCCGCGGTTTCTTCCGCGGCTTCCTCGATGTCCTTGTTTTCTTCTGCCATTCTTAAAACCTTTCAGAATACGGTAAATTAATGTTATTCGCCCGAAGAGTCCGACCCTGCGAGACGACGCTGCGTCTTGTCCCTGACGGCGCCAACGGTCTGTTTACGCCCTTTCCGGGTGCGCGCATTGGTCTTGGTCCGCTGCCCGTGTACAGGAAGACCGCGACGGTGTCGCTGGCCCCTGTAGCAGTTTATCGATCCCAGCCGCCTGACGTCAGAAGCAATCATCCTGCGAAGGTCACCTTCGACCATGTAGTCGTTCTGCAGTATGTTGGTTATACGGCTTATGTGTTCGGGGGTCAGATCATCCGCCTTCGTTCCTTCGGGAATGTTGGCCTTTTTGATTATTTCCATCGCGCGGGTCGGACCTACTCCGTATATGTAGCGCAATGCATATTCAATGCGCTTTTTGCCCGGGACATCCACTCCTATTATTCTTGGCATTTTCTGTAACCTCTCCGCGTCAGCCCTGACACTGCTTGTGCCTGGGATCCCTGGGGCATATTACACGAACCTTTCCGTGCCTTTTTACTATCTGGCACGCCTCGCAGCGGCGCTTTACCGATGCCCTGACTTTCATGACGCAATTCCTCTTGTTTGTTAAAAATAACTATTTTGAAGTCAATTTTTGCGTAGAGCCGAGTAAGTTAGACGTTAACTGGGGAGAGTCAAGCCGCATTCAAGTATTATTTCTTTTTTTTGCAACGTGAATCCGTGAGATTCACCTGGCGGCGCGGCAGACTGCGCGACGAAATGGCTGGTGCATACCATCAACTGTCTGTGCCCGCCATTTCGCATTGGCGCATGCCGTGCCTCC